>JAUWRZ010000077.1 GCA_030610325.1 Sulfurimonadaceae bacterium
CTGTACTCATCGCAGGCTCAGGGATGTCAGCAAGACCCATGTCTGTAAAGACCTTGTTGATCATCGCAGGTAACTCATTGAATGAATTTGGAACATGAATACCAGCTTCTCTCATAGCATTATTTTTGTACTCAGCAGTTTCAGACTCAGCATTTGCAGAAGCACCGGCATGACCAAACTGAACGCCAGAATCATAATACTTAGCGATCGTACCGATACACCAAGCGATGACTGGTTTAGTGATCCGACCATCTTTGATCGCATCGATGACTTTGTACTCTTCAGTACCACCGACTTCACCAAGAAGGATCATGTAATTGACAGCTGGATTTTTTTCCATTCTAAGCATGTTGTCAATGAAGACACTTCCGACAAATCTATCACCACCAATAGCTACACCCTCAGCGATACCATCAGCATTGATAGAGATGATGTTGGAAAGTTCGTTGAAAAGTCCACCTGAACGCGTGACTAGACCACATGAACCTGCACGGTGCAGCTTTGACTGAACGATATTGGTGATAGTACCACCAATATTTGCGACTTTAAATGCACCTGGAGTGATAGCACCGACCGTTGCAGGGCCGATGATAGTGACATTTTGCTCACGAGCGAACTCGTTCATACCACGAGCTAAACGCTCAGGGATACCTTCTGCCGTGATCATCATCGATGAAAAACCACCGATGTTAAGAGCTTCCATCGTCACATCGTAAGCAGTTCTGAACGATGCGAAGTTTAGAAGGACATCAGCTTGAGGCTGAGCAGCTTTTGCATCGGCAGTCGTCTTGAAAAGAGGGATCATTACCTCATCTGGTCCGAAGAAGAACTTTTCAAATTTGTTTCCACTTGTAGGTGCGACGATCGCAGCTACTGAAGGAGTCTCTCTTTGAATGGTATAGTCATAGTCCAACATTCTCTGGATAGCAGTCTTGTTGTTATTCCAAAAAATCGCTTGTGTGTCTCTTGTATATAGTTGTTCCATATCTTCTCCTTACTTCTCTAATGCCATACGCACGATATCTGTGACGTGTGTCTCTGGTCCATAGACTTCGATATATAGACCTAATCTATCAGCAGCTTCTTTGATGTCTTTAAGACCCTTCTCATAGTTTGGTCCACCACGGCGTACATAGATCTTAAGATCGACCGCTTTCATCTTGTCAGCATATACTTCAAACGCCTGGATAATACCTGTGAATGTCTTAGCGACATCAGTAAAGTTAGCGATCGCTCCACCGATGATCATGACTTTACCACGACCTGAAGGGTCTTTTTCTCTTGTCATAAGGTCAAGTAGTGTCTCAGCATAGAACTTTGTCTCACCAGTAGTCGGACCACCAGAGTACTCACCGTAGTTAGCAAGATCTTCGATCCCAGCCATGTCCGCGATAGTATCAGCATAGACGACTGATGCACCACCACCGGCGACCATCGTCCAGATCCGTGCTTCTGGTTTAAGCAGTGTGAGTTTCAATGAAGCACCAGTCTTAGCATCAGCTTCTTCGATCGCTTCGACTTCTGGAGATTTAGCTTCCATACCAAATGCAGTAGGGTACTCGATGTCACCCCACTCTTCTACCATCATAAATCCGGCAGTATCATCAAGTTTAGCGACCATATCCAATAACTCGATCTTATTACCTTGCATGACAAATGGGTTGATCTCAAGGTATGCGAAGTTCAACTCACGGTAAGCTTTAAAGAAACCGATAGAAAACTCAGCATAGGCAGCTTTATCTTTTTCAGCTACATCCGCAGGGACGTTTGCTTTGATCTTATTAGCGATCTGCTCTTCTGTATCAGTGATCGCGAAAGCTACTTCAGTGACTTTCTCGTCCCAGCCTTCTTCGACTTCCATCCCACCTTCAGCAGACATATAAAGCATATCCATATCACCAACGACAGTGGCGGAGATGTAATACTCTTCAGCTTGTTCATGTGGAGTAAATGGCTCGACAACGAAGTGAGTCAGCTTATCAACAGACGGTTCACCTGTAGGCGTATCACCATCAAATGAAAAATAGACTGTCTGCTCTGAACTTGATTTCTCATCGATCCACGAAGTGGCTTTTGCCAAAGAGACATCACCAGGCTTAGCATCTCTGAAAAGTACCAGGTCGTTCTTGCCGCGTTTACCAAATAGCATATCTGGTTTAGCGACCAGCGTTTTCTCATTTAACCATGTCTTACTTTTTGCAGATTCCGCCAGTTCTGATCCATTTTGGACCATAACCGTTTCATATGCATAAGTAAAATCTGGAAAGTACTTATCCCAATGCTTAGCCAAGATTGACTTTGCGTCGAATTCTCTAATCGCTTTTTGAGCCATTGCAACTCCTTCGAAATTTGTTTGAGGGATTATAGCACGGTTATTCTACAGCATATCTTCGGCAAATATAAAGCCACTCATCTAGTTAACCCATGGGTACTTTTGAAACATATCTTTCATAGACAGAAATACCGTTGTAACGTATCGTTACAGGCACAGCTTCTGCATCATAGGCTGAATTAAGATGATATTGAGAACATTTATCTACACCATAGAACTGAAGTCGTAACTGCATCTTCTTGTTGTCTGCATCAATACAACTGATGCTGTTCTCATGAAGTACCGAAGCCACCTCTTTTGCCACATGGTGATCATAGGCAAAATGTTTTGATGGCTTCTCCATAAACTGATATAACTCTCTGTTAAACATGACGATGACTGCATTGATCACAAGAAGTGCCAGTGACAGGCTAAAAAGAGCTCTGTACTTTCCCCTGAACATCGAGAGGCGGACCCGATAGGAGTTGAGAAATGTCTGGGCAGCCAGTGGCATCGCCAGGATGAGATAAGGAGCAAAGTACTGTATGGCTATCTGCTGGCGCAGTGAGAGCAGGAGTGAAGTCACCAATACGATCGAAGAGAGATACCAGAGGATGTCCTGTCGTTTCGTGACAAACCAGCGGTAGAGTACCTAGAAGAGATAGATAAAGATGATAGGAGAGAAGATGGCAGCATAGAGTCCCAATGCATCAAGAAAGTGGCCCTTGGGAACACCAAAATCATCAAATCCGTATAGCAAGAACGCTGTTATCAGCAGTAGTGCGTTAAAAAGTGCCAGTACGGTATCTTTTGTCTTCGCCCCATAGATAAAGAGGCCGAAATACAAAAAGGCAAAGGCAAAGTCCACAAATAGAAAGCTTACCAGTAGCGCATACTGTATGCCAACGAAGAACTTTCTACTATATATGAAGAGCAACAGAAGCATGATGATCAGACCACTCTCATCTACCAGCAGAGCAGCACTGTTGATACCCGGCAGAAGCATATAGATCGCGACAAGCCACAGACGGTCTCTATCGTATCTAAGATAAGGCTTCGCAATACTATATAGCAATACGACCGATATGAGATGGATAAGGACCATAGGAAGACGAAGTGCAAGATCAGTGTGACCAAAGAGATCTAACGAAGCGGTGATGATGTGGTGCAAGACGGTAGTAGCGTCGTAAAGTATCTTAGCCTCATAGTAACTGATAGAGAGTGTACTGCTCTCAAAAAAGAGGATCAGTGCATCTACTCCCAGAAAGAGAAGGAGGATAAGACGGTGGTTCATAGTCTTAGAAAATTGTTCAATATCTCATGACCGAACTCACTCATGATGGATTCCGGATGAAACTGCACCCCATATAGAGGTTTGTCCTTGATCTTAAAGGCCATGATCTCGTGATCGTCCTCACTGTAGGCTGTCGGGATAATAGTCTCAGGAAGGGACTCCTGCTCGACGATAAGTGAGTGATATCTCGTCGCTGTGAATATCTCCGGGATCTTGTCGAAGATCGCACACTCTCCCTGACACTGGACCTGGGAGGTCTTACCATGCATCATGTTCTTTGCACGGACGATGTTTCCGCCATAAGCCTGCGCTATGCTCTGATGCCCCAGACAGATACCCAGAATAGGCAAAGTGTCTTTGAAACGGTCGATCACTTCCAGTGAGATCCCGGCGTCATCAGGGGTAGCCGGTCCCGGAGAGATGATGATCTTTTCCGGTCGTAAAGCTTTGATCTCATCAATACTCATCTCATCATTACGTATGACTTTAAGGTCTGCACCGAGTTCCAGACAGTACTGGACGATGTTATAAGTGAAACTATCATAATTGTCGATCATCAATACCATGCTTATTGTTTCCTTCCGGCAGACATATTATCTCAGAGATGCCTAATAGAAAAGCGATTATAGCAAAAAAACATCCGGACAAAAAGCCAGCTGATGATCTTTCCCCATATACGACAATGATCTTGTATCCATAGAAGTATTGGACTTCAGTACAAAGACAGATGAGATAGAGCTACCCATAGATCTAAAGATCGCCTCTTAATAGTCAACAAGATCACGATAGTGACTTAAAATATCAAACGTATTTTAAAGTACTCATACATAGAGATCACTTTAAATAGTAGATTAGCTTAAACGATACCTTGTGTAAAGACCGGGATATCAATAAGAGATAGTTTGGACATACTTGATCAATAGGGAGCTATGACTATCCCAAGTCTGAGATAACATCTTACTATGCATCCGCTGTGGCATCCGGCACCCATCTAAACGAAAAACAAGTGTGCTTTCACGCTATTAAACACCAAATATATTCATCTGGTGTATACTATCGCAGATAGGCATAGTAAAACGAGTATTACTCCCAGATGGTGTAAAAATCTCTTCACTAGCATAAAAAGAAAGATGATGGACACAGAGAACAAAAGCTTTACGACAGTTTGGATAATCGTGATAGTGACCGTGATGGTATCAGCGCTACTTTTCTCACTCTATGCAGGTAGAAAAATGGCCAAGCAGTATGCTCCTTTGTCACATGCCTCGATGGATGTCGTATATGAGTGTACGGTGGCACATCTATGGTTTGAGGAGATCCTGAGCGGTGACCGCCATATCGATCTTCAAAGTATCTGGGAACATCTTGATCAGGCAGAGAGATATGTCCAGTTGATGCTCGACGAAGTGGCCTCTGACCAAGGAAAGCTACTGGGTATCTATGATCGGGAGCTTCTCAAAGCCACCGAAAAAGTCCGTGATGGCGTCATGAGTTTTCGAGCTGTTGCAGAGCAGCGATGGGTAGACAGATCGCTCTCGGGAGTCGGTACGGATATCGATCAGCGTTTTGATGCAATATTCCAAGACATCATCATCGATACCAACACCGTAGACCTTACCTTTCAAAAAGCCATGAAGCGGCAGTTACATCTTTTTGAGCTCGTAGAATCACTACTCATCACCCTTGTCATCATACTGGGAGTGATCTTTTCGCTCATCCTTTACCGTCATGACCGTAAACGTACAGCCGATATGCATACACTACGGCAAAGCAAGGATGAGATCCATCGATTAAACAGAGGACTCGAGAGCAAGGTAGCTGAACGGACCCGTGAGCTCAGGGTCGCAAACGATCATCTAAAAGACCTCGACCATGTCAAGTCCATGTTTATCGCATCGATGTCTCATGAACTTCGTACTCCGCTAAACTCCATCATAGGTTTTTCCGGCATGATCATCAATGATATGGCTGGACCCGTAAGTGATGTCCAACGAGATTACATGCAACGGGTCCATCGTGCGGGCAAACATCTTCTCTTACTCATCACCGATGTGATCGACATCTCCAAGATAGAAGCAGGGAAAATAGCGGTGGTGTACGAGCATTTCAGTCTTGATGAGATGATGAGCGAGGCCCTGGGATCCATCGAAGCCAGTCTAAACGAGAAAGATCTTCTTCTTAAGACGGAGATCCCCAAGTCTATTGAGATGTATTCAGACCGAAAACGGCTTATGCAGTGTACACTCAACCTTCTGAGTAATGCTATCAAGTACAGTGAACACGGTACCGTCGAGTTCCATGTGGAACTTATGGATGAGCGTCTTCGACTCTCCATCAGTGATAACGGCATCGGGATCTCTGAGCAGGATATACCAAGACTGTTTCAGGCTTTTGTACGTTTTGAATCAAAGCTTAAGATACTCAACTCCGGAACGGGTCTAGGACTCTATCTTACTAAAAAACTGGCAAATGAAGTCCTTGGTGGAGACATCACTGTGATCAGCAAGGTCGATAAGGGAAGCACTTTTGTGCTCGACATCCCATTAAGAGTAGAGATGGCCACGAATGATATAGAGGAGCGTACATGAAAAAAGCATTGATCATCGAAGATACGGAAGACAACTGGATACTGATCTCGGCACTGCTCGCGCAAGGCGGTTATGAGACTCAGGTAGCTACAACGGGCTACTCAGGTCTTGAGATGGTCATGAACGAAGTGTTTGAGCTTATCATCCTCGATATCCAACTACCCGACATCAATGGCGATGAAGTGATCAAGAAGATCAGAGCAGCTGAGACAAAAACACATATCCCAGTCATAGCGATGACCTCTTATGCCATGAGTGGTGATCGGGAGAAGCTTCTCAAAGCCGGCTGCACAGGTTACATCGAAAAGCCCATCGACCCGATCCGTGTGCTTGGGCAGATCGAGAAGATCCTGAGGGGAGTCACATGAGAGTAGTAATACTTGATGACCATCCTGACAACCTGGTGCTCCTACGGGGGATGCTTGAGAGCCGTGGCTTCAGTGTAGAGTCAGCTGTCAACGGGCTCCAAGGCCTGAGCCTGGTACAAAGATCCGTACCGGACCTGATCATCTCCGATATCCTGATGCCGCAGATGGATGGCTTTACGTTCTGCCGTGTGGTGAAGGGGATAGAAGGACTCAAGCATATCCCATTTGTCTTTTACACGGCTACCTACCTCGATAAAGAGGATGAGCGACTCGGCCTTGCTCTCGGGGCGGTACGCTACATCCATAAACCGACAGAACCAGTAGAGTTCCTGCGTCAGATCGATAAAGTGATAGCTGATTATCAGCTAGATGACTTACAAGACACTAAACGCTCGTTGAAGACAGACACCAGACTTGAACTCCTGCATCAAGAGCTGCTTGCCCAGAAACTCGATAAGAAGATACGTGATGTGGACTATCTACGTCTTAAAGAAGAGCTGATCTTAGACACGGTCAGTGAAGGTATCATGGGAATAGACCTTGATGGTGATCATACGCTTGTCAATAAAGCAGCAGCCAAGATGTTGGGTCATGAGCCAGAAGAGATGATCGGTAGACATACACACTCACTCTGGCATCATACTTCTATGGATGGTACTCCCTTGAGTGAAGCGGAGTGCCCGATCTACCGCTCGATCAAAGAACAGACCCCTATCATAAACACAGAAGGAAAGTTTTGGCGTAAAGACGGCAGCAGCTTTTTAGTCGACTACTCCTGTACCCCACTAGTCGAGCATGATGAGCATAAAGGCACCGTAGTAGTCTTTAAAGATATAACGCAGAGAAAAGAGGCAGAATCACAATTGCAGGCACTGCGCCTGCAGTTTGATCTTTTTATGCAGCACCTGCCCTATGTCGCAGTGATCAAAGATGATGAGGAAAAGATACTTTATGCCAACCCGGCTACATACGACTATCTGAACTGGGACCCGGTAGGGAGTACTTCTCTGGATATCTTTGGTGAGAAAGCAGCCGAGGAGATATTCCTACTTACTGATAAAGCCAGAATAGATGGAAGATCCGAGGGTATCGTAGAGCTTGAACTAGATCAGAAGAAGTACGTAGCTCAGATACTCTCGTTCTCTATTCCGCAAGACGATGAGAAGATCTACATCGGTTCGATCTATATCGATATCACACAGCTGCAAGAAGCCAATAAGGAGCTTGCTGATAAAGAGGAGATCATGATCGCCCAGTCACGCCATGCAGCGATGGGTGAGATGATAAGTATGATAGCTCATCAGTGGAGACAGCCTATCACCGTTATCGCGATGGAAGCCAATAACATCCTTATCGACATCGATCTTGAAGAGGAGAGTACCGAAGAGTTTAGGAAGCAGGCGAGAGGCATCCTCAAACAGACAGAACATCTCTCCAAGACCATCGATGATTTCAGAGACTTTTTCCGTCCCGATAAAAAGGCCGAAGAGATCAGACCTGAGACGGTGATGTCTGAAGCCGAGAGGATCATCGGTAAAAGCCTTCAGAGTAATGCGATCCAACTCGATATTGAAAATAAGAGTGACTACACCGTAGAGACCTACTCCAGAGAACTACTCCAGGTC
>JAUWRZ010000073.1 GCA_030610325.1 Sulfurimonadaceae bacterium
ACGCTGCAACAGTAGTGACAGTCAATGGAAAAGCGATCAGTGATGAAGAGATCAATCGAGTTCTGATGGAGGGGACGCAGGGACGTTTCAACCAGCTTCCAAAAGAAAAACAAGATGAGCTTCGTAAACGTATTACGGATGGCCTTATCACACAAGAACTGGTCTACCAAGATGCCAAGAAGAGTGGTGTGCTCAAAAGTAAAGAGTATATCGATGAGCGTAACGCGATGATGGAGCGCATCGACAGACAACTGGCTGCTAAAGTATGGGAAAAGCAGGAGTTCGAGAAAGTCACCGTCAACGAGAAAGAGGTAAAAGCCTATTTTGATGCCAACCCACAGGAGTTCATCGAAAAAGAGAAGGTCCATGCCCGCCATATCCTGATCAAGACAGAGACACAGGCCAAAGACCTTATCGGTAAGCTCAAGGCACTTAAAGGCAACGCACTTAAAGAGAAGTTCATCGAACTTGCCAAGAGTGAGTCTACAGGACCTAGTGGGCCAAAAGGTGGTGACCTCGGTTTCTTCCCACAGGGCCAGATGGTACCTGCGTTCAACGATGTCGTCTTTAAGATGGATGTAGGGACTATCACGATGACTCCGGTAAAAAGCCAGTTTGGTTACCACATCATCTATCTCGAAGAGAAGAAGACCGGTAAGCAACTCTCTTTTGATGAAGTCAAAAGCTTTATCGACCAGCGCCTGAAGATCGAGAAGTTCAAAAAAGATATGGAGATCAAGATGAAGGCATTGAAAGACACGGCTACCATCTCATAAGGTAGAGCCTTGCTTCCTTCTATTTCTGCCATCGAGACATTTAGGTTTCGAGGCAGAGACTTCTATGTCAAACGTGACGATACTATCGATCCGCTCCTAAGCGGTAACAAATATAGAAAGCTCTACACCTTTTTACAGACCCCTCCCCAAGACTATAGTAAGATCTACTCCTATGGCGGCATACAGTCAAATGCCATGCTCTCTATTGCAGTACTTTGTCATCAAAAAGGGTGGGAATTCCACTATACTGCAAAGACAATACCCTCTAGCCTGAAGCGTGATATCACAGGAAATCTGAAGCTGGCGATGGCGCTTGGTATGAGGCTTCATGAGGTCTCACCGGCAGACTATGATGAGGCGGTAGCTTTACTGAGAGCTCAAGAGTCAGAGCCCAAGAGACTGCTTGTCTCGCAAGGTGGTGCCGACCCTTTGGCAAAAGAGGGGGTAGAGGTACTTGCTGAAGAGGTCAAGGCATGGAGGAGAGAGCATAGTGATGATCCTTTAACGGTAGTCACTCCTTCTGGGACAGGTACGACAGCATATTATCTGGCTCAAGCTCTGCCTGAATATAAGGTAGTGACGACTCCAGTCATCGGTAACAGGGAGTATCTTCTGACACAACTGGCAAGGTTGGGGACTTATCCTGAAAACCTGCATCTCTTACAAAGCGAGAAAAAATACCATTTTGGGAAGCCGTATGTTGAGTTTTTGAAGCTCTATCAGGAGTTAAAACAGAGTGGTCTTGAGTTTGATCTGCTCTATGGGACAAAGATGTGGCTGGTCTTATTGGAAAATATAGAGAGCATAGAAGGTGATATCCTCTATGTACATAGCGGAGGCATCATCGGCAATGAGACGATGCTGCAGCGCTATGACTATAAAGGGATGTCTTAGTTTCTATCGATCGCGTTAAGATCACTGAATGCGACTTTGATACGGTCGACGAATGAGGTCTGACCGGCGCGTAGCCATTTACGTGGATCATAATACTTCTTGTTCGGGACATCATCACCGTCTGGATTACCTATCTGACCCTGAAGATAGTCATGATGTTTCGCTTCGTAAGTCCTGACACCATCCCAGGTAGCCCACTGCGTATCAGTGTCGATGTTCATCTTGATGACACCATAACCGATAGCTTCGCGGATCTCTTCAAGTGTGGAGCCTGAACCGCCGTGGAAGACAAAGTCGACCGGAGCTGCATCCGTATTATGCTTAGCCTGGATATGTTCTTGTGAGTTTTTCAAGATCTTCGGAGTAAGGACGACATTGCCCGGCTTATAGACACCATGGACATTCCCAAAAGAGGCTGCGACCGTAAAACGTTTACTTACTTTACTCAACTCCTCATAGGCGTATGCGACCTCTTCAGGCTGTGTGTAGAGCAGAGAATTATCGATGTTGGTATTATCGACACCATCCTCTTCTCCACCGGTCACACCGAGTTCGATCTCGACAGTCATCCCGATCTTACTCATACGTTCGAGGTATTTCGCACAGGTAGCGATGTTCTCTTCTATTGGCTCTTCAGAGAGGTCAAGCATGTGAGAGCTGAAAAGTGGTCTTCCGTGTGTGGCATAGTAGTCCTCACCGGCATCGAGAAGTGCATCGATCCATGGCAGAAGTTTCTTGGCGGCATGGTCAGTGTGCAAGATAACGGGAACACCATAGTGCTCTGCCATCATATGGACATGGTGCGCACCTGCGACCGCGCCGGCGATGGCTGCTTTCTCATCAGCATTGCTAAGTGATTTCCCTGCGTAGAACGAGGCTCCACCGTTGGAGAACTGGACGACTACCGGTGAGTTGACTGCCGCAGCTGCTTCAAGTACTCCATTAATAGAGTCGGTGTTGACCACATTGACAGCAGGCATGGCAAAGCCCACTTTTTTTGCTGCTGCAAAGACGATCTGCAGATCATCACCACTCAGGACACCCGGCTTTACCAAGTCTAAAATACGTTCGCTCATCTTAACTCCTCACTATCATTATGGGCGCAATTATAGCATACTGAAAAGATCAAAAATGTTATTATGTACCTAAAAAAAGTGATTTATATATAAAACGAGTGAATGAGTGAGATAAATGGAGCTGATACTGGATGGTCTTTATCTGTTACGCTACAGAGTTTTATATTGGGAGGTGTCATGAACTGCCAGCCATAGGGCATCTTCAGAAGTCTCGTTGACCCGATGAGCCTTATGAGCTTCCAGCAGTAGATGGTCTCCGGAGTGCATCTCTAAAAGCGTACCGTCTTTGAACTCCAGCGTCGCATTTCCACTGACAAGCATGACCCACTCATCAGAGTCCTGGTCATACCATTTGCCATCAGAGAGTGCGTTTGATGCGATACGCTCGATGGTGAGTCCATCAGAACTATGGAGTGTGTCAAATGTCTCAAAACCGCGCTTTGGGAGCCTGTCCCGGCTAAAAAAGTTCATGATCGCCACCGCCTCAATAAGCTGATAGGACTATTATAATAAGATTGCGTAAAAATAATGGCATCACTAAAGACACTGATCATTCAAGAGGGTCTTTAGCGATGCGCGTAAAGGATAGAGATGGCTTCAATAAAAGATTTTTTGACTACTGACCACCGTGCCTGTGATGAAGTATTTGCCAATATGGAACTTAAAGCAAGTAAAGAGGGTCTGGCAGCTAGCCGTACGCTTTATGAAGAGTTTACCAATGCGACTGAACACCATTTTCAGATGGAGGAGCGGGTGATGTTCCCGGAGTTTGAGACGAAGACCGGTATGGTCCAGGGACCAACGCAGATGATGCGTCAGGAACATCAGCAGCTCCGTTCTTTGATGAAGCAGTTGGGTGAGTCCATCGATCATGACAACAAAGATAAGTTCTTTGGTCTGACCGAGACTATCATGATCATGCTGCAGCAGCATAATATGAAAGAGGAGCAGATGCTTTACAACATGGCGCAGCAGCACCTTGCCGCTGACGCCGACCGCATCATCGATATGATGGAATCAATGATCACGGAGTAGAGGGATAAGATGAACTTTACCGGACTCTCTCTTGATCAGGCACCACCCCTGGATGCACCGGCGCGCTTTTTTATCACAGCGCCTATTTTCGGTATGCTAGCAGCCGTACTTATCTTTTTGACAGACCCTGCGCTGTTGCTAAGTCGTCACAGTATGGAATCGATCGTCATCGTACATCTCTTTACCATCGGTATGTTTGCGATGGCTATGCTTGGTGCTCTTCAGCAGATGCTGCCGGTGCTTGCCGGAGTCTCTTTGCCTAAAGCCAAAGGTGTGGCTACCTTCTCGCATCTTGCATTAGCTTTGGGCTTACTGTCTATGGCAGTGGGACTGCTGCAAAGCAGTAAGATCATGCTTATACTCGCTGCTGTAGGTCTGGGAGCCGGTTTTATAGTCTTGTTGACAGCGATCGCTCTGGCGATGAAGAAGGTAGCGTTCTTTACACCTACGGTAAAAGTGATGATGGTCGCGGTCACTACTGCTTTTTTAGTGGCCTTACTTGGTCTGCATCTTCTTGGCGGCTACGCTTCAGGAAACATCTCTGCGCTTCAGGTGATGTTAGCTGACATCCATAGTGTCTGGGCAGTCTTTGGATTTGCCGGTCTGTTGATCATCGGTGTCGCTTTTCAGGTGCTTCCGATGTTTTATGTCACTCCGCAGTTTAAGACGTTCACTACGCAGTTTATGGTCCCTTTGATCATTTTAGGTCTGGTCACGTGGCTGGTGCTAAACATCTTCCTACCGGAGTATGCCTGGACTGGTAAGTTGATAGTGACACTCTTCTTTCTGGCTTTTTCTGCGATGATCGTCAAAAAGTTCAGAGAGCGTCGTCGACCGGTAAGTGATGTCACTGTCAGGTACTGGAATCTGGGTGCGATCTTACTGGCACCGGGACTGCTGTTGTGGCAGGCTGATGCCTGGTTGGAGGTCGACTATATCAGTATCGTATCGGTGCTGATCGGTGGTTTTGTCCTCTCTGTCATCAGTGGGATGCTTTACAAGATAATCCCTTTTCTGGTCTGGTTTCACCTTAACGGACAGGGTTATATGAGTGTGCCTACGATGAATGAGATGATAGATAAAAAGCTGGCATTGACACAGTTCATCCTGTTTGCTTTTAGTATTGGCCTCTTCATCGCTGCTTTTTGGGTACCGCTGTTGACAAAGATAGGTGCGCTATCACTATTTATCTCGATGGCGTTATTAGAGTACAACCTTGTACAGGCACTTAGTGTCTACCGTACGATACGAAAAAAGCCACCGGAATTTGAGATGATACCTCCCGTATAGAAAACGTGAGTGACCTCACGTTTTTAGGGAGTAAAATAGGATCGATGGAAAATAAGATATTTGGTGTCTGAGAGACCTCATTTACAGATCCATGCTAGAATGTCGCTATCAATGAATGGACATAGATGGAAAATATTATTTTAATAGGTTTTATGGGTGTAGGTAAAGGGAGTGTGGCGCGAGAGATCGTAAAGCATTCGGATTACGTCGCCATAGATACGGACGATGTCATCGAAAGTATGGAGAACCGCCGGATCAAAAAGATCTTTGCCCAGGAGGGTGAGGCCTACTTCCGTGAGCTGGAGAGAAAAGTCGCCAGATGGTTGACAAAAGGGGTACGCAGTACGCTCATCTCGACGGGCGGTGGCTTTTACAAGGTCCCGCATCTGGACAAGATAGGTACAGTGGTACTGCTACATTCCGATTTTGACAGTATCTATGAGCGTATCATCACGCATCCAAACGCCAAACAGAAGTTAAAGAAACGTCCGCTTTTTCAAGACCTTGAAAAAGCAAGAGCGCTCTATGATGAGCGTGAGGCACAGTATCAAAAGCTTGCAGATATCGTTATCGATGTCACAGACAAACCGGTCGATGTGATCGCAAAAGAAATCTTAAAAAAGGTAAAGTCATGATAAAAAAGCTCTTAATAGCGATGTTCTTACTTCTTGGAGTAGCCAATGCTTCAGGTATACAGTGGGAAAAGGATTACCAGTCGGGGATGACAAAAGCGAAGATGACCGGAAAACCGGTGCTCTTCATCGTCTCAAGTAATAACTGCCGCTACTGTGTGAAGCTTGAGAAGGAGACCTTGAGCAACGATCTTGTCATCAAGGGCTTGAACAGGGATTATATCAATATCATCGCTTACGTGGATGCCGGTCATCATGTACCACAAGAGCTGCTTACCGGCGGCACACCGACTATCTGGTTCTTACACCCTGATGGTGAACCACTTTTTCAGCCGCTGATGGGTGCGATCGATGCTGAGAACTTTGTCAAAGCGCTGGCTATCGTCAAGACTGAGTACGACGACACTAAAAAGTGATCTTCATATGGTCCTCTGCAAAGAGGACTTTACCGCGATAACTGCGGTGCACTCTCTCCAGACTCTCCTCCTCCTTATCTATTGTCCTTCTCATCCGATGCGATAATATCAGTTTTTTGACCTCTGCTTTTTTGGCTATTTGACCGATGATGTCAGGAGTCATATGTAGCGCCTTGGCGTACTCTCCGGCATGTTGAGAAATGGCATGATGGGCTATAAAAAGATCGGCATCTTTAGCAAGTCGTTCGAGTCCATGCTCCTCATCATTGGTATCACCGCTGATAACGATGACCTTATTGGCGATGGTGATACGAAAGGCGAGGGACGGGACGATACCATGATGGACGCTGATAGCCTCAAGTGAGAACGAAGGAAACTGCATCTTGGTAGTTGCTTTATTCCCCATCTCTTTAGCGACTATCTGAAAAGAGTCACTCTGAGGTGTCAGGATATCCTGCATATAGCGGTAGGCACCTTTGGGACCAAAAAGAAGAGTCAGGTATTCGCTGGTAGAGGGAAAACTGCTGTTTCCCTTAGGCCCTATGATAGGTAGTACTTCAGTTCGACTGCTGAAGTAGCCGGCCTTGACAAAAGCGGGAAGATCGACCGCATGATCGATATGTAGATGAGTCAGTAATATCGCATCAAGGGTCTCCAGACTGGCACCGCTCTGCTCAAACCGCAGCATCGCACCACTTCCGGTGTCTACAAGTATCTTTGCATCTCCGTCAACACTGATAAGATAAGCACTGCTCGCACGTCCATCCAACTCCGGACCACCGGAACCTAAGATCTCCAGGGTGACATCGGCTGAGAAGAGCAGGGTGCTTATGAGCACTAATAATAATGTTTTCATGAGATGATTATAGCCTCATCTTATTCAGATGTTCTGTGATGGAGATCACACAAAAGATGATCTTCAAGTATACATCTTGAGATTGAGATATAATCTATTAACAGAATATAGCGCTGGCTAAGAAAAGGAATACTTTGATGTATGCAGTAGAATTCGAAGCACATATTGAGAATGGTATTGTCCATGTACCTGCTGAGTATCGTTCATTACAATCCATAGATGCCAAAGTGATCATTTTGGCCAAGGAGCCGATCGATACCAAACCCTTTACACCTAAAGATTTTTTTGGTAGTGCAAGTGTGTCAAAAGATGAGATCGATAGATATCTAGAGAGTTCTAAGAGTGACTGGGAATAGATGAACGTTCTTTTAGATACAAATATACTCATCTACTACTTAACGGTCTTATTGACGATAAGAGGATAGATGAGATCTTAGAAAAAAGTTTTAACATATCGATCATCACAAAAATAGAGTTTTTGAGCTGGAGTAAGTTGACTGATGATGAGATGCTTGATAAAAAGGCGAGAGCATTTGTTGCTTATGCAAGACTCTTTGACTTAGATGATACGATAGCACAGAGGACGATCGAGATAAGAAGGACATTTAAGACTAAGACACCAGATGCAGTCATAGCTGCTACAGCACTTGAACACAATATGGCTTTAGTGACAAACAATGCATCAGATTTTGAGATACCTGGACTTGAAGTGATTGGATTAAAGGTCAGTCTGTAGTATATTGATCATTGCTCTTCAAGGTACTCTTGGAAATTCGATATAATTGCGGATTATTTAACCTGGACAACTGATCTATAGGTCGTTGGTCCGGGCGCAAGGATGAGTATGATCTTCATTAACAGTAGTGATGACAGTTTTAAGAGTGCATTTGACGAATTACTTGGACGGGGAAAGATGGACATGGAGCATGTCTCCGTAATCGTCCAGGGGATCATCGATGAGATAAAGAGTGATAAGAACGCTGCTCTAAAAAGGCATATCGAACGATTTGACAACTGGGCTCCTTCAGCAGATGCTGAGTTAAAGATCTCTACGGAGTCGATGAAAGTCGCTTATGATGAACTGGACCCTACGCTTAAAGATGCTTTGCATCTGGCTTATGACCGCATAAAGGCTTACCATGAGAAGCAGCTGCCGAAAAGCTGGTTTGATACGGAGGCCAACGGGACCATCTTAGGTCAGAAAGTAACGCCGGTAGACCGCGCGGGCCTTTACATACCCGGTGGAAAAGCAGCTTATCCGAGTTCGATGCTGATGAACGTCATCCCGGCGCAGGTCGCGGGTGTAGAAGAGATCATCGTCTGTACCCCTACACCGGACAATGAGCCTAATGCACTGCTTTTGGCTGCGTGTCATCTCTGTGGTGTCAGTGAGGTCTTTAAAGTCGGTGGTGCGAGTGC
>JAUWRZ010000160.1 GCA_030610325.1 Sulfurimonadaceae bacterium
AGTGAGTTTGGCGGTCTGGCTTCAGTCATGCCTCACTATGCCACCATCTTTGGTTTCATGGTGATGGCATCAGTCGGTCTACCGCTTACTATCAACTTTGTTGGTGAGTTCTTGAGTCTTCTCGGGTTTTATCAGCAGTCCCATATGATGACACTGCTCGCCGGTATCGCCATCATCGTCGGTGCGATCTACATGCTTGCTGCATTTAAGAAAGTCTTCTTCGGTGAAGTCACCAATGAGAAGAACAGAGATCTGCCAGATATCAATAAAAGAGAACTGGGTGCATTGATCCCACTCGTCATCATCGCCATCTGGTTAGGGGTCTATCCTAAACCTGTCCTCGGTCCGATCAACAACAGTGTTGAGTCGATCGTACAGTTGATGCATGAGAAAGCAGTGACAGAAGAGGCGAAGGCTAGAATACCAGACCTTTCCGCTACTATCGTCATCAATGAAGCTAAAGAGGAGACAAAATAATGTTAGAACCAGTCAATGTTTCATTTGAGTCACTAAACATGGTGACACTGGCTCCTATGTTGATCATGATCGTCGGAGCACTATTGATCTTAGTGATCGATATGTTCAAAAGTGGCCTTAACAAGACGATGTATGTGATGATAAGCATGCTTTTCTTGTTACTGGACCTTGGAAGTCTGACCAATGCGGCCGGATTCTTTTCCCAAAACGGTACGATCCTCGGTTTCTTTGATGTGATGCTCATCGATGGACTTGCTATCATCGCCCAGTTCATCATCGTCATCGGTGCCATGATGTTCCTTCCGCTTTCACTTACATCTAAGCGTTTTCACGAGTACTCCTATCCGGAGTACTATGCACTCTTCTTGTTCATGATCGCAGGACTGCAGTTCATGGTATCTACCGATAACCTGATCTTGATCTTTGTCGCTCTTGAGACCTCTTCACTGGCTCTGTATACACTGATCGCTATGCACAACCGTTCAAAGTCATTTGAAGCAGCGGTAAAATACTTTACCATGGGTGCTCTTGCAGCAGGTTTCTACTCCTTTGGAGCGATGGTCCTGTATGCAGTCAGTGGTTCAGTCGAGATCCACCAGATAGCAGCAGTACTTGGTGCTGATGGCTATAGCAACATAGGTTTTGTCCTTGTGGGTGTAGCATTTATGCTGGCTTCGTTTGGATTTAAACTCTCATTGGTGCCATTTCATACATGGGCACCGGATGTCTATGAAGGTTCTTCTGCTGCGATGGCTGGCTTTATCTCCATCGTACCGAAGATAGCCTCTTTTGTCGTAGCGATGCGTCTATTTGAGTTCCTGGTACAAAGTGGTGTAGTATGGCTTGAAGTGACTCTCTATATCTTTGTCGTAGTGACGATGACCGCTTCAAATATCTGGGCTCTTGTCCAGAAAGATGTCAAGCGTATGCTTGCGTACAGCTCGATCTCGCACGCTGGTTTTGTCATGGCAGCACTGATCATAGGTACGACACAGGCAAACTCGGCACTCTTCTTATATTGGGCACTGTTTAGCTTTACCAACCTGGGTGCGTTCGCTATGTTATGGGTAAACCGTGAGAAAAGCCTTAAGCATGGTCAAAACTCTGACCATCAGTTTGAGCGCTTCTCGGGTATGGTCCATACTATGCCACTAGCAGCAGTAATGATGGGGCTTTTCATGCTTAGTCTTGCTGGTATCCCTCCATTTGGTGTCTTCTGGGGTAAGATGTATATGTTGGGTGCAGCAGTAAGCGGTGGCTATACTGTACTGGCTCTTATCATGGCACTTAACTCGGCGATCGCAGCTTTCTACTATCTGAAGCTCATCGTATTTATGTTCTTGAAAGAGCCAGTCGTAGAAGCACATGAGAACTATATGACAAATGCCTCACTACCGCTCAAGACTATAATCGGAGCTGCAGCAGTCATGACTGTCTTCTCTGTCTTTGCTGTGAACCCGCTTCTGGAGTTCATAACCTCTTTCGTGTATAATAGCGGTTATTAAGCAGCTAGATAGTATATAAAGCTAAACTGCTAAGACTTTGGCTTTGAAAAGGAGAACAGACATTGATAAAGTGGCTTCTCCTCCTCTCTCTCCTCTTACCCTCTCTTTCTGCCCTGGAGATAACTGTTCAGGGGGGCAAAGAGGATAAAGAATCCTTCTCCGTTATCCATCTAAAGAGTGACAGACCTTTTTTATGTGAGGATCGCAAAAACGATCTTGATCAGACAAGAGAGGTCATCTGTATCTTTGAACGTCGTCCAACGCAGCTCTTTAAAACGCTGAACAACGATTTTTTTACGATAATATCCGACTCAAGAGAGAAGGATTTCCTTCTGCATATCGCATCTCATGCAAAGATGCGACTTTTTCCTGTCGTCTTTGATCTCAGTCGTGACAGTGAGATATTTAGAGCCGATGTAAGCAAGAGTCTGCACTGGATGATCGTCGGTTATCAGGAGACGATACCGTTTATAAAAGATGAGCGTACTCCATCGACAGCTATAAATTTTCCTCTAAGTATGGAAAAAGAGCGGATGCCCTATGTCGGTGGCCTTGATATACATGGAGAGCCGGTCCGTATGACACGTGTCAAGGATATGAATGCCTATATTAGCATCAAACGTTTTTATGATTCAGGCAACTATGAGAAAGCACTTGAGTTAGCTAAGAACACAGCTGAGCTCTACCCTGACACAGTCTTTAAAAGTGAACTGCTTCTTTATAAGATACGCTGTGAGTATAAGCTGGGTGAGGATGAGGCTTTACTGGATCTGGCAAAGAAGTTCCTTCGTACCTATTCGTCTGATGAGAACGTACCGGAAGTACTTGCCTATATTGCCGATGCTTATTCAGAGATCGGTCTTTATATAGATGCAGATTACTTCTTCGATCGTCTCTTTACCGAACATGATGAGAGCCCATTCGCAAGACTTGGCCTTATCTTTAAGGCTCAGCAGCTTGAAGCCTCAGGAAACAGTAAGAAAGCTCTTAAGTACTATAAGCGGGCACTGCATGAGACAAAAGATGCTGAGATCGCAGCACAAGCTGCCTTTGAACTTGCACAGTACTACTCTGAGCATGGTGAGGCTAAAGAGGCCGTGAACTATGCTAGGAAAATACTTGATGGAGCACCTTCGTACTATCCAAAGAACAAGATAGAGTCACTTGAGATGGCGATGGTCTTTTCCGATCGGGGAAAGACATCCATCGCAGCAGACATCGAAAGTGCTATTATGAGCTCGATGAGTACCAGTGATCCCGAGTATGAAGCACTGCTTAAAAACAAAGCAATATGGTTGGCGCAGGCTGAGCGAAGAGAAGATGCTATCGTTGCTCTTGATGATTATCTCCAACGCTATAAGTATGGAAACTTCCGTGAGCAGATCATTCGAGTCAAAGACTCACTCTTCTTTGCACGTGAAGATCTGAACATCTCTGAGCAGATAAGTGACTATGATGCACTGATAGCTCAGTATAGTGATGATGAGATAGGACGTAAAGCACTTTTTAAAAAAGCACGACTACTTTACGAAGCAGGTATGTACGTGGATGTTCTGGATATGCGGGAGACCTTGAAGGGCTTGGACCCAGTGCTCTATCCTGAGAGTGCTGGACTGCTAAAGGATGCAGCAGTAGGGATGATGAAACAGGCACTTGAGAACAATGCCTGTACAGACGTGATCTCACTGGCACAGGAGTTTGATATCAGACTCTCTACACAATGGGACGCAGGTCTCTTTGGCTGCGCGATACAAGGAGGCGATTATGAACTGGCCAGATCATTAGCTACTCCTCACCTTAAGAGTAAAGAGATCACAGAACGTATGGCATGGCTACAGCGTTATCTCAAGGCAGAGTTTGCTCTAGGTAACTACAAAGAGACAGCAACTGCAGCTAAAGAGCTGATCACACTGCGTGAGTTGGAAGAGTCGACTGAGTATATGGATGCTTACCGCCTACTTTTTGATGCTACCCAGCGTCTTGGTGATGCGGAAGCGATGATATTGGCGATCAAGGATATTGAAAGACATCTGGGCCTTCTTTATAAAGATATCGAGCGTTATACCCAGATGGTGACGTTAGGCAAGAACAGAGACGATAGTGTGATGATAGAGAGTCATGCGAGAAAAGTGATCACATTACAAGATAGAGCAAATAGTCATACGCAGACTCCGTACATCGAGTTTACCCTTGTGCAGGCATTGATATCGACTAAAGAGCTCAAAGCCTTGGAACTACTTCAGTCACTGGACAAACGAGATCTTACAGCCGAGCAGAGGTCTCGTCAGAAGTATATGGAGGGAACATTATTAAATAAGACATCACGTCTGTCGGAGGCAAAAAAAGCATTTGATGCGGCAATAGAAGCAGCACCTGACTCAGCATGGGGAAAACTGGCAGAAGATGCTATCTCATTGGCCAAGTAGCGCTATACTACATCTTTAGATGCCCTTAAGTCTGGACGATAGAGCAAGCTGTCGTCTATGTCATCAGGCAAGATAATGATGTTGACTGAGAAAACAGGATATATGCAGAAGGAGAGAGTATGGAAAACGAAGCGATGAGTGATTATGACAGAGAGATGGTAGCGGCATTTATAGCCAAACCTGAGAAGGAACGGTGGTATAGACACGCATTTGAGCACTATAGCATCAATGGTGTAGATAAGATGAGCTGGGTATGGAGCTGGTGGGCATTTGCTGGGGGTCCGTTCTTCCTACTCTACAGAAAAGCCTATATAGCGGCAGGACTTCTATTTGCCATCTCGATACTTATCTCTATCATACCCTTTGGCGGTCTGGTCATCTGGGTCCTCTCTGGCGGTTACTCTACCTATTTTGTCTATAAGGTCTATCAGGATAAGAAGAGAGAGACTGAGGCCAAAGTGACTGATATCCAAAAACGTATACAGACGATGTGGGCAGTCGGTGGTACTCATGAGTGGGTCGTATGGGTAGGTGTGGTCTTCTTGGTACTCTGGTTAGTCGGGATCGCATTTATTGGTATGGGAAGCCTGGTAACGTAATACCTTTGTCGATCCTTATCAACTGAGCGCTGCTGTCACCCGTTTATAGATCTCTTCTGTAGGCAGTAGTTTCCTGTCACTAAACTGATGACGGTTAAAGGTCTGCTGCCGCTTTGCCAGTTGTGCTGTGTGCGTGGCGATACTCTCTTGCATCTGGATCTTCTCCACTCCTCCATCAAGGTACTCAAGTACTTCTATTATCCCTATGGCCTTCATACTGTTAGGTGCTCTTCCGTAACGCTGTTCCAGTGTCGCCACCTCGTCAATAAGGCCTATATCTATCATCTTTTTGGTACGCTGTACGATACGTTCTCTAAGCAGTGTACGGTCTACTTCTATCTCATAAAGTGTCAGGTCATCGACAATGGGTCGGGGTGGGTGTGCTGTAAACCATTTAGAGGGAGCCTCTCCTGACTCTAGATAGAGAAGCAGGAGTTTCTCTATGCGGTAGGCATCTGTGGGCTTGATGTTGCGCATATAGAGTGGATCGATATCCTGCAACAGGCTATAAGCAGATGCAAGGTCTTGTAGATGCTCTTTCACTCGGGAGACAGTCGATAAGACGTATTTGGGGATAGGGGAGAGACCATTGATGAGAGCTTTCAGATAGCAGCCGGTACCGCCGACGATCAGCAGGTCTCTCTCTTGTGCGATGGCTGCCGCTTTGGCCGTGTGATAACATGCGATAAAGGTCGAGACACTGAACTGCTCATCCG
>JAUWRZ010000434.1 GCA_030610325.1 Sulfurimonadaceae bacterium
ACTTGAAGGAAAAGATGCGAAGAAGATGGAAAAAGCGATGGATGAGATGACGATATTTTTCAAGAAAGCATTGAATGGCTAGATCCCTGCTCGCACTCTTCCTTGCCCTGACTGGTATCTTCATCATCGATCAGGGTATCAAAGAGGCCGTCTTACTCAAGGCGATGGAGATATATTCTCTGCCTACCGAGGGTCTTTATGGGAAGGCGCTGGATATCTACGAAGCCTCCTGTATCAACCTCAGGCTTGTCTTCAATGAGGGCGTAGCGTTCTCAATGCTGGCATTCTTGCAAGAGTGGCTTAAATGGATCCAGCTTGTACTCATAAGCGGTATCTTGATCTATATCATCCGACTCAAGAGACCCTGCTACGCCATACCGGCAGGGATCCTCATCGGCGCAGGACTCTCCAATATCTATGACCGTTTTGCTCATGGTGGTGTCGTAGACTATCTCTACTGGCACTGCGGCTTTGATTTTGCCATCTTTAACTTTGCTGATGTCATGATAGACTTGGCTATAGTGTGGCTTCTGGTCTTAAACCTCCGACCACATCTGTGTAAAGAAAAATAAGCTAAAGCAGCAGAGCATAGCTTTTTTTTACTAAAAACCGCTCTTTTACATCCTTATAAAGATAGTTTAAGGGTCGGTACACTATTATGCCGTCTCGAAAACATCACAATGGTCCTTTAGCTCAGTTGGTAGAGCGCTACCTCGACAAGGTAGATGTCACTGGTTCGAGTCCAGTAAGGACCACCATTATAATCTTCTGGCAGAAACAAGCTGCTTACCCCCAAAACCTTGTCTCTTTCTGAGTATTATCTTTATTTACACCCTCTTATATAGGATCTAAAGCCATGGAACCCATAGCACTAAAACATAATGACACTATCGTCGATCTTCAAACAGCTCTGGCGCAGGACATCAGCGGTACAGAGATAGATTTTGACAACTCCCCCGAAGCACTCGAAGTCATCCGCCACTCGACTGCACACCTCATGGCACAGGCTATCAAATCACTTTACCCTGACGCCAAGTTCTATGTAGGTCCTGTTGTCAAAGAGGGCTTCTACTACGACTTCAAAGTCGATGAGGAGATCGGTGCAAGTGACCTCAAGCGCATTGAGAAGCAGATGATCAACTTTGCCAAGAAAAAGCAGGAGATCGAGCGTTATGAGATCTCCATGGATGAAGCTCGTGCCAAGTTTGCAGATGACCATCTTAAACTGGCCGTACTAAACAATATCCCCGATGACACCATCTCTATCTATAAGCAAGGGGAGTTTGAGGACCTATGCCGTGGGCCTCATGTACCCAATACTCGACTACTACGCTATTTTAAACTGACAAAGATCGCGGGTGCCTACCTTGGCGGTGACAGTAAGAACGAGATGCTTACGCGTATCTATGGGATCACTTTTGCCGACAAAGAGTCGTTGAAGAACCATATGACGATGCTTGCAGAAGCCGAGAAGCGCGATCACCGTAAGATCGGTGCCCTTATGAACCTCTTTGCCTTCCGTGAAGAGGTCGGAGCTGGTTTTCCTATCTGGCTGCCTGCCGGTGCACGTATGCGTTCACGTCTGGAGGACCTTCTCTTTAAAGCTCACCGTAAACGTGGCTACGAGCCTGTTCGTGGTCCGGAGATGCTTCGTGCTGATCTGTGGGAGACCTCTGGTCACGTTCAAAACTATGGTGAGAACATGTACTTCACCAAGATCGATGAGATCGAATTCGGGGTAAAACCGATGAACTGTGTCGGTCATATCAAAGTCTATGAGCATGACCTGCACTCTTATCGTGACCTACCACTGAAATACTTCGAGTACGGTGTAGTCCATCGTCATGAGATGACGGGTGCTTTACATGGACTTTTCCGCGTCCGTGAGTTCACACAAGACGATGCTCACATCTTCTGTACCTCTGAGCAGATCGAAGAGCAGATCATCGAAGTCGTGGATTTTGCAGATAAGATCATGAAGACCTTTGGTTTTGAGTACAAGATGATGGTCTCGACCAAACCGGAAAAAGCCGTCGGTGATGATGCCATCTGGGATACAGCTACCGATGCACTTAAGTCAGCTATGGAGAAGAACGAGCTTCCTTACGAAGTCGATGAAGGCGGTGGCGCTTTCTATGGTCCGAAGATCGATATCAAGATCACCGATGCCATCGGACGTGAATGGCAATGTGGTACCATACAGCTCGATTTTAACCTTCCAAGCCGTTTTGACCTGGAATATAATGGTGAAAACAACGATAAGATCCAACCTGTGATGATACATCGAGCGATCTTAGGTTCATTTGAGCGATTTATTGGTATATTGACGGAACATTACGCGGGTGAGTTCCCGATGTTTATCGCTCCGACGCAAGTCGCCATAATCCCAATAGCGCAAACGCACAACGCTTACGCAAAGGAACTGGCCGATAAACTGATGGACTTTGGTGCAGATTCTGAGATCTTCAGTAAAAATGAGAGTCTCAACAAACGGATCCGCACCGCTGAAAAAGGGCGGGTACCGATGATCATCGTG
>JAUWRZ010000392.1 GCA_030610325.1 Sulfurimonadaceae bacterium
AAGAAAAGTACTCGCTACACAGACAGATATCACTTCCCAGACACAAGCAGATATCGATCAGGTCATCATCGACACCATAGCTGAAGTAAGCAGCAGAGATGCGGTAGCTGGAGCAGCCATGAGACGGGTGACAGCTGCAGAAGCCGCGATGCACCAGACACAGACAGCGCAAAGAATCTCTATGGATGAGATCAGGTCTCCAATACAGCCTGATCCGACAGCGACACTAAAGTGGCGTGATAATACAGGCTTTAATATACTCTTTAAAGATAAGATCGATGGTGAAGAGCTGCTCTTTACATCATCTTGGAGCATAGACCACGATGCAGATACACAGACTTGGTCTGATAAGGTCTATGATCAAGATAGTAACACTTGGAAAGCGTTCAGTCTTGATGATTTTCATCTAGCCGATGGAGAGTGGGTCGCATACGAAGAGAGCAGCCCTATCTCTATCTCTACTGATGGACTGATCTATAGCTCTGCCTGGTATGATGTGAAGATCCTGGCAGAGCTCTCTCTGGCCGGTCATACACAGACCTTTCATACTCCCTATGGCAATATCGATGTGAGCTTCACTGAAGGTGACAAAAGATATCTTCTTGCTATGAGAGGTAAGGAGAGCTATGAACTCTACTGGGAAGCCAGGACGATGGTTCACGACACTCCGTATAGTAGTCTAGCTACTTTTATGCAAGCGAGACCGTTTGAATATGGATATGATGAGAGCGGTGAGTCAAGAGCTGTCTATTATCAAAAGGACCTAAGCGGTACTACCTGTGATGATTACGACACTGCTCCTATCTTAGGACTTGATGGTGAACTCGATGCGACTGAGAGTGGTGACCTGGTCATCATCGACGAAGAGTGTGTTCCTACCACAGTCGGTAGATGGAGTGGGACCATCCTTCCTGGTCAGACAGCAGTCTCATTGACAAGAGAGCCTATCATCGGTCATGAGGTCTACTTCACCAATCCAGGTAGTAGTACTGTAGAGTACCCTCTTTACGCCCTAAAAGATGGCGTCGTATGGGAAGGTGAACATATCCATGCCAGCGAGACGTTCAGACAAGCCGGAGACGAGGAGAAGGTATTTAATGCTCTGGCCTATGCCAAAGTCAAAGCAGCAGTCGAAGTATCAGGGGCACGATGATGAGCCTCTTTCAACCCCTCTCTTCTAAGCCTTGACAAGTAAAAAGACCGTGAAATAGTGGAAGACACTACCACCAAGGACGAAGAGATGCCAGACAGCATGGTTGAGTCTCATGGTGTCTCTTGCATAAAAGAAGATGCCTACGGTGTAGATGATGCCACCTACAAGCAGAAGGATCGACGGTAAAAGTCCCATATTGCTAAGCAGTGTGTCCCATGCGATGATGATAAGCCAGCCCATGACAGCATAAAGGAAAAGCGAGAAGATCTCAAAACGGCCGGGGTAAGCAAACTTCAGAAACGTTCCCAACAGTGCCGCAGACCAGATAATACCCAGGATGACCCAACCAAAAGTCCCTTTTACACCTAAAAGTGTGACAGGAGTATAGGTACCTGCTATTAGGATATAGATCGCGGCATGGTCAAATAGCTGTAAGATAGATTTTGCTTTGTAGTGGGGGATTGCATGGTAAAGGGTGGACGCACCATACATGATGATAAGTCCGATGCCAAAGACGATACTGGTGAGGATCTTTGTCGTGTCCTCACTTAAGATAGCGAGAGTGAGGAGGACGCCAAAGCCGAAGGTACTCAAAAAAAGACCGAAGCCATGGGAGATGGAGTGCCACACCTCTTCAACAAGAGAAAAGTCGTTTACCCCATTTTGCATCGCGTCTCCTTGAAGTGGATCTGCTCGTCATCTCTTTACTCTATCCGCGCATACCCATTGTGATCATCAGATCATCACCGGATTCTATCACATTAAAGACGTGCTTCTCACAGTAAGTCTGATTCATCTCATCTTTCCAGCTGTTCGCTGCTATTAACGCATCGTCTTTGTTCTCAAAATGTCTGATCGGTGCATCACCACTTTTCTTAAAACAGCCACACTGCTTCTCTACTATTACTTTATGTGCCATGATCGGACTCCGTTATTGATTTTCCGAAGTATAGAAAGTTCCGATTAAAACTGTGGGTGATTGTCATATAGATAGTGATTATCAAGAATTCATTAAGCGAGGCACGTCCAGAAGACGTGCAGTCAAAGAGTCAGGCGTTCAGGTGGCGTTTACGCCATGCCAGTGCGATGATGATAAAGATGATGGTATAGGTCAACGGAACAAAATCCGGGACCGGGACCGGGTCACCTTTGGCATAGGAGTGCATCCCTGCAAGGTAGTAGTTGACACCGAAATAGGTCATCAGTACTGTCGTAAAGGAGAGCAGTGAGATGGCACTGTACATAAACGGCGTATAGATCGCTTTAATAAAGCGAAGGTGGATGACGACGGCATAGACCAAGATCGTCACCAGTGCCCATGTCTCTTTCGGGTCCCATCCCCAGTAACGTCCCCAGCTCTCATTCGCCCAGACACCACCGAGGAAGTTACCTACGGTCAACATAGCAAGTCCGATCATCAGACCCATCTCGTTGATGGCGTTGAGCTCTTTGATCGAGAGCGATATCTGTACGTTGTTCTTCTCATTTTTGATGATGAAAAGCAGCAGCGTGATAAAGCCCAGTAGTGCACCCAATCCAAGGAAGCCGTAACTTGCCGTGATCATAGAGACATGAATACTCAACCAGTATGACTGCAGTACCGGCACAAGATTGGTCACCTGTGGGTCCATCCAGTTAAGATGCGCGACAAACAAGATCAGGCCGGCCAAT
>JAUWRZ010000293.1 GCA_030610325.1 Sulfurimonadaceae bacterium
TATTATAGCTAATTGAGTCTATCTGTGTCAACCTTTTGCATATTTGCACTAAATAGCACTATGATTGCGTTTTTTCAAGCAGATATACCCTCTCTCTTCTTCAAATAGCCCATTCTATTCATCTTGCTATGAGACAGGACCTTGCACTGCTCTTCATCAAAGCTTCACAATTCTATCTCATACTGTTACTCACAGATCGGGTACATATCTAAGACTATTAATTTGAGTAAATCAATATTGGAGGACAAGGGTTTGAGACCAGCGACCCAAGAGCATACAAAATGCGAGGGCCTGCTGCCGAAGTAAACTTAGCGTTAGCGCAGTCAAACGAACTTGTTCGTTTGGCGTCATACAAAAAGGATGAAATATGAAGTGGATATTGATGTTGATGATGCTACTGGCATTTAGCGGATGCGGGGGTTCAAGCTCGTCAGATGATTCGGCGGAGAGTTATCTCGATGGAGATAGCAGTTTTAGTTCGTCTCATAACGATGACGACGACGATGATGACGATGAAAAAGACGAAGACGAAGAAGATGAGAAGGATGAGGACGAAGAGTCCGATTCTGCAAACGGTGGAAGTGGCGGCTATGCGCTGTTAGCATGGAACGACCTGGGTATGCACTGTGTCGATGGTGATGACTACTCAGTGTTTTCTATCTTGCCACCTTATAACAATCTGCATGCGCAGATCAAAGCTAAAGATGGTGATCTCATAAGCTCCGGTATTACGCTGACCTATGAAGCCGAAGCGAGCGCGAACGGTGTACTCAACACGACCAGTATGTATGATGGCTCTAACGAGCCAAAGACCAACTTCTGGAGTTATGTCGACAAGCTCTTTGGAGTCTCACTGGCTGATGATACGGGCTTGACCGGAGTAAAGATGCAAAGCACCACTCCCCAACCGATGCACTACAGTGCACTGCATGAGCGCTGGGAAGCAGAAGGCATCCCTATCACACCGGTCGATGATAATGGTGTGAAGAACTACTATCCAAGAGTCAAAGTAGTAGCTAAAGACAGCAGTGGTGCTGTAATAGCTGAGGCTGTCACTGTCCTTCCTGTCAGTGATGAGATGGATTGTCGAGCCTGTCACGGAAGTACAAGCAACTACGATGAGGCCAAACCAAGTGATGGCTGGGTAAATGACACGGATGTCCAAAAAGACTACAAACGTAACATCCTGCGTCTTCATGATGATGAGCATCCTGATGCTGTAGCCGACAATCTTGCGGCTTTAAGTGCCAAAGGCTACATCTACAACGCAGCTGGACTGGAAGCGACACAGGCTGCCGGTACACCGATACTTTGTGCCTCTTGCCACAGTACAAACGCACTTCCAGGAACCGGAGTGAGCGGTGTCAAACCGTTGACACAGGCACTACATGGTCTACACTCTGATGTACGTGATCCGGATTCAGGTCTTGCGTTAGACAGTATCGACAACCGTGGGGCCTGTTATCTCTGCCACCCAGGTGAAGCGACACAGTGTCTGCGTGGTGCGATGGGAAGTCCGAAGAACGCGGATGGAAGTGCCGTGATGGATTGTCAAAGCTGTCATGGTACGATGGCACAGGTAGGAGCTGAGCATCGTGAAGGCTGGTTAGAACAGCCAAACTGTCAAGCATGTCACCAGGATGGTCACCAGTACACCAGCGCGGTGACCAGCACCGGTACCCTGCGTGAAGCCATCGACCAGCGTTTTGCGACCAATGCAGACACCCCTGCACCGGGTCTTGACCTATACCGTTTCAGTAAAGGGCATGGCGATATGAAGTGTGAGTCCTGTCACGGCGCGACACACGCTATCTTCCCTACCCATGAGGCTGGAGACAACCTTCTGAGCCAGCAGTTACAGGGCCATGATGGTACTGTCGCTGAATGTACAGCCTGCCATAGCACTGTACCACTGACCAAAGATGGTGGACCGCATGGTATGCACACTGTCGGACAGACGTGGGTAAAAGAGCATGAAGACCATGCAGAGAAGAACCCGACGGATTGTAAAGCCTGTCATGGTGACGATTACCGTGGTTCTGTCCTTTCAAAGACATGGACAGCGCGTTCGTTCAAAGCTGAGGATGAGACTGTGAACTACGCCAAAGGTGAACAGGTAGGCTGTTACGACTGCCACAATGGACCGAGCGGGGATTGATGGTATACTTTTCATAAAGGAGTCCGGTATGTCTCGTATCCTTCTCATATCGCTACTCCTCTTCACACAGCTCTTGTCCGAGGAGTATGAACTTGGACAAGGTGTGAAGATCCCTCATCTTCCTCTCTATATCGGCGGATATGCCACGATAGACTATGTAAAACGCGATGATGACTACAACCGCTTACGTGTTGACGAGGTCGCCCTGATCGGATACGGCAATGTCGACCGTCTCTCCTATCTTGCAGAGTTCGAGATGAAAGAGAGTTATGTCAAAGAGTGGGGTAAGGTCGAACGTGAGGAGCACAGCGGCCGTGTCAGCATCGAACGTCTCTATCTTGACTATGCGGTAAATGACACCTTTGATATCCGGGCAGGAAAGTTCAACACGCCTATAGGGTACTGGAGTCAGGAACCCATCAATGTCCTGCGTGACTCATCATCAAACCCCTATCTCGCTTTTATCGTCTACCCACGCTATACGACTGGGCTTCAGCTGAGTTATGCCGATACGCTTCATACTAATACAAGCTATACGCTTACGCTACAGGAGAACAACGATCTCGATGACTGGTACAACAATATCTCCGTCGACCGTCACTACAGTGGCGGTGTCGAGCACTTTTTGGATGATGCCCTCAGTATCAAAGCCAACATCGGTCACTTCCGTACTACTGATGATGAGGAGTTCTTTTACGGCCTTGCTGCCATACAGTATGAGCAGATGCGCTACAAGATAAGTGCAGAGTTTGGTGCACGCCGGGGTGAGGACATCTGGAACGTCCCCTATGCTCTCTATCTTCAAGGAGTCTGGCATCTCAAGGAGCGCCACGATCTTATAGGGCGTTTTGAGCACTATAAGATCGATGAAGGAGCAAAAAGAGATGAGCAGATAGGGATTTTAGGCTACACCTACAGACCCATCTATCCTGTAGCTTTAAAAGCAGAATATCAAGCGCACTCCTATACAAATGAGAATCAGATCCGCTTGGCATTTTCCGTGATGTTTTAAAGTCCCCATGCGGATATTCATACTACTTGCCTGCATGATCAGCGCACTTCTGGCTACGGAACGACTCGCTATAGTCGCTAACAGAGACTTTCCCCTCTCACAGCTCGATGAGCATCAGGTCAAACAGATCTTTCTAAAGAAGACACGCTACATAGACGGCATCCGACTCCTGGCGATCAACCTCTCTGCAGAAGATAGATATCGAAAGATGTTTGAGCACGATATCATGAGGATGTCGACTTCACAGCTCAGAAAGCACTGGACCAAGATACACTATCAGGGGAAAAGGCCGCCTCTTGTACAGCACTCCATAGAGAGCGTTATCGCTTTTCTACGTCAGGTCGATGGTGCCATAGCTTATCTCCCCCTATCAAAGGTACCCAAAGACCTCAAGACACTCTATAAGGTCAAAAGATGAAAAAGGTCCTGATCGTCGATGATGAAGTGTTCAA
>JAUWRZ010000049.1 GCA_030610325.1 Sulfurimonadaceae bacterium
TCTACCGTTCCACCACAAGTGCATGTTTGTCGTTATTTCACATTCCCCTCAAGGTAGCGTGTCTACCGTTCCACCACGTGCGCATATTTTAAAAAGATACAGGCTAAAAAGCCTGCAGAGGGTGGCTAAGGATCTAGCCGGAGTTTTCGGTTTTCGAAGAAAACATCGAAAACTCGTAATTTACTAAAAACGTGAAGAAATTCACGTTTTCTTTACGTAAATTACCCTAGGTAAGGATTCGCATAAAGTGCGATCAGTGCGATTACCAGAGTATAGATAACCTGTGCTTCGATCATCGCAAGAGCGATGAACATAGTAGTCATAAGCTTACCGCCAAGACCTGGGTTACGTGCTGTACCAGCGATAGTCGCTGCTGCAGTGTGACCCATACCGATTGCTCCACCAAGAGCAGCAAGACCGAGACCGACACCGGCAGCGATCATTGAGTATGCTTTAAGTGTCTCGTTTGCTACAGCTTCTTCTGCACCAAATGCAGCAGCAGTAAGAGCAAGCATCAAGAAAAGTATTTTTGTCATGTAAATCTCCGTCTTTAAATCAAAGTCTGTTCGGATAGCGTAACCATATCTGAAAGATATAGCAATAAAGACATAAATGCCCTCATTTCCCTACTTAATCACTTTGTGTTCGGCATTATAATCAGCCAGTTATAAAAGTTTTATTAAAAAGACTAGTTTGCCCGACCAAGACTGATCTTATTGCCTTTAAACTCCAGGATCTCCACCTCGATAGCATCACCTTCACTCAAGACATCGCGTACATTGCTGACACGCACATCTGATATCTTGGAGATATGCAGTAGACCATCAACACTACCAGGTAGCTCTATAAAGGCACCGAAGTCGACGATCTTCTTCACTTTTCCATCGACGATATCACCGACTGTATAGACGATCTTCTCCTTGACATTACTGGCGATATCCTCGATATGCGCACGAGCACCTTCTACACCACGTTTGTTCTTTCCTGAGAGCTTGACATGGCCCTCTTTCTTATCAATATCGATAGCTACTTCGAACTTCTCGATGATCTCTCTGATCGTCTTACCGGCCTGACCGATGATGTCGCCTACACTGCCCGGATCGATATGAAAGAAATCACTGCTTGGCAGGGTCTCCTCATTAAGCTCGATCACAGCCTCAGCCTCTTCCATGATATCGATGATATGAGTACGTCCCTGCTTGGCCTGATAGAACGCCTTCTTTAAGACATCAAGGCTTACTCCGCCAAGTTTGATATCCATCTGCAATGCAGTGATACCATCTCTACTACCGGTGACTTTGAAGTCCATATCACCATCATGGTCTTCAAGCCCCATGATATCACTCAAGATAGCGTACTCATCTCCCTCATGGACCATACCCATAGCGATACCGGCGATAGTATCTGTCATATCGATGTCCCCGGCACGAAGCGCCATATAACCGCCACAGACCGTTGCCATAGACGATGAACCGTTAGACTCCAAGATCTCAGATACCAAACGGACCGTATGTCCACTGGAGGTAAGGGCCGGCTCAAGTGCACGTTTTGCCAGATTACCATGGCCTAGTTCCCTACGTCTAGGTGGTCCGACCGGGATAGCTTCACCCACTGAGAAGCCCGGAAAGTTGTAGTGGACCATAAAAGTCTCGTTCTGCGTCCCTGTATCGGTCAGGTTCTCAAACATCTGTCCATCTTTCTGTCCACCAAGCGTCAGGACCACCAAGGCCTGTGTCTGACCTCTGGTAAAGAGGCATGAGGCGTGTGCAGAAGGCAGTACATTCGTCTCGATGCTGATAGGACGTACTTCATCCAGAGCCCGTCCATCTGCACGGACCTTCTCTTCAATGATCTGCTTACGTACAAGGTCTCGTTTTACGGACTCTATGGCACGCTTGAGCTCTTTCTCATCCCAGTCACTTTTATCTACTATAAGTGCCTTCCGGATATTTCGCAAGGCTGTACTACGCTCACTCTTAGCCATCTGGTTCACAGCTGACTTGATCTCACTCATATGGTTCGCTTCCAGATAGCTTACCATCTCTGTATCCACATGATTGATGACTGTCTCTAAAGGCATAGCATCTTTGGAGTGATCGGTAAAGACAGACTCATAGGTCTCATTAGCACTTTTAAGGACTGCCTGTGCATCAGAAAGTATAGTGATAAGTTCATCCTCACCCATCGCATTGGAGCTATAGGTCATCAACGTCTCAGCAGTCAGAGTAGGATCGATCATCGGGTCAACCATCGCAGAACTGATGATCTCGCTCTCAACAGATCCCTCCGTACGCATCTCTATCATCAGCAGATCGGACTTGCTTCCTGCCAGGTAAAGGTCCAACGTGCTCTCTTGAAGTTCTGACATCGTCGGGTTGAAGACGATCTTATCCTCTACCTTTCCTACACGTAGCCCCGAGACTGATGTGGATATCTCGATATCAGAGACAAAGAGTGCCGCCGAAGCTGCGTTTAGAGCCAGGACCTGAAGGTCTGATTCGCTATCGACACTCAAGACCATGATAGTGATCTGTATCGGGTTCGCAAATCCTTTTGGAAAGATCGGACGCAAAGAGCGATCGACGACACGTGATGTCAGTGTCTCAAAATCACTCGGTTTGGTCTCACGTTTAAAGAAACCACCGGGAAACTTTCCTGCGGCGTAAGTCTTCTCTATGTACTGCACAGTAAGCGGTAGAAACTCCTCTGTCACGAACTCAGTCTCATCGATGACTACTGTCGCGAGGATGACTGTATCACCGCTTTGAAGCCAAGCTGCACCATTGGCCTGACGGGCCACTTTACTAAAGCCATACGCCTCTGTCTTGTTCTCTAACTCTATCAATATCTCTGTTTGCACGCTTTACTCTCCTAAAATAGTTTCTATTGTCTTCTCATCGACTTCGGATAGATCATCATAATAACTTGCCGTCTCCACAAAATCACCTATATCATATAGATAGAACACACCGTCCACAAGCGGTTCCAGGCTCTCAAGGACATCTTTTGGCAAGATCGGGACTGCCACATAGACAGCTTTGGGCTGCATCGTCATCACTGTCTTGATAGCTGTCATGAGCTTTAGGCCAGTCTCTGCGCCCTCATCCACGATCAGTACTGTTGTTCCCGATATATCGTTAAAACGACGCCCTTTTCGATAGTAATATATCTGACTGAGTATCTTCTCTTCATGTTTGCGTTTTGCTTCGCCATAGATATAGTCTGCCTGGATCTCAAAAGCCTTGACCAGGTTGTCATGCATGACGATCTCTTCAAACTCACTCACCCTCGCTATCTCACACTCACTGTTCTGCGGTGCCATGATAGGCTCGTTCAACAGAAAGTCAATAGGAGCTTTTAGTCGTCTATTGATATGTGATGCCAACTCCAGACCACCCTTGGAGACAGCCACAAGGCTCCACTTTTCCGTACGTATCTTATCTAGAGGAAGGAACTCACTCATCTTTACCGCAGCATCACGACGATCACTGAAATAGACGTTTTTATACTTCATCTCACCACTCTTACAGTGCCGCGGCTGAAGTGCCGAGGACATACTTCAAGTTATTATCGATAAATCGGAAACCTATACCAAAGTAGATATTGTCCGCTTTCGAGTTGAGGAAGTTGTCCCAACCGCCATAAAGTTCAAAGTGCTTCAACATACGATAACGCACTCCCAGACGCATATGGACCTCATCTCCACGAACATCATTATGAGCACCAAAATCAAATAGATCATAAGAGACCAGCAGGCGATCATGATCGGCAAAGTAATCCATACCTACACCACCGGTGGATTCGATGATACCACCACGCATCAGGAGGTTGTCAAAACGTTTACCGTACTGGGCTGATACCAGAAGATTACTCTCATCGTGTCTTCCCGGACCTGTCGCGTCACCGTTCTCATCAAACTGACTGTAATCATCCATAGAGACCAGGTCCAGCATGTAGTAAGTCTCCGGATTTGGTAGATAGACTATCCCGAGATCGATCCGCATGTACTCATCACTGCTCATATAGTCACCACGGAAACTGACCTGTAGTTCACTGACAGTGAAGTTTGAGAGCATGGAGTCGACTTTGTCAAAAGCCGCTTCACCTTTACCGAAGAAACCGCCTGCAGAAGTAAGTGCTTCACTTAGAGAACTACGGTTTTCCGTGATCATCGCAGTCAAGTTGTCTTCGATAAGTATGAACTTCTCTACAGCTTCAGGAAGCGTCTGCTGCATATCTGCACTTATGCCATCAAGCCTTTTGGTCAGTGAATCGATACGTGCCATTATCTGTGGGAGATCGGAGTTGATGACATCAGCAGTCTTGGTAAAACTTGCACCCATCCTGTCAAAGTTGTCGATCGCACTTTTTAGCGCCATCCTGTTTTCGACTATCATGCTGTCGAGGCTTACACCGACATTCTTAAAAGCGGATATCATCTCCTGAATATCTGCTTTTTGCTGTTCACCGAGTACCTCACGAAGATCGTGCATCAAGAGCTCAAGTTGACGGGCAGCCGCGTTGACAGAATCACTGGTCTTGTCAAACGAAGCATACTGCTTGAAGTGTTCTATCGTCCCACCTTCGGGTAGGTCTTTCTCGGCCTCTCCCGCCACTAGGTCGATCATCTTCGCTCCGAGGACACTCTCTTGTATCACAAGCAGTGTCGAGTCCTCAGGTATTTCGACCAGCATCTTGATACTGAGCATCAATTTTACCCGTCGTCCCTCTATAGAGATCTCTGCGACTTCACCGATGGTCACACCATTCATCGAGACTTTGCTCTGCTTCTCCAGACCGTTGGCATCATCGATATAGGCATAGATCGGATAAGACTCCTGATCCCACTTTCCGAGTTTTGTCACCTGCGTCGAAAGCAGGAACAGAGCCGTCAGACCCATGACGACAAACAGACCGATCTTAGCTTCTAATCTCATGTGGCCCTTTTTAGACTATTCATTGTCATATTCATATCCGAACTCAGTACCGCCCATAGGTTTGAGCATCACAGTAAAATAGACATACTTATCATAGATACTATCGGCATTTCCACCGCTTCTCAAGATAGGGCGGTTGTTCTCGACATATCTCAGACCAAAATCCCAGCAGCGTTTTTGATACATAAAGCCTATTTCTGCCCGTTTCTTCTCATTTAGCTCAAGGTCATAAGCATAACTGGCAAAATAACGATAGTGGCTATTATAGCGATATGAGGCTCCACTTGTCAGATAACTGCTGTCCAAGGTCGTGTTTCGACGGACTTTATCCTCAAAGATATGGTTGGCATGCACACTTATACTGCCGTCATTATATCGCAGTGTGCTTATCTGCTTTGTCACGCTGTTGAGATCATGATCATAGAAAGTATCACTGTAGAGAGAGACAGCATCACTCACACGCCACTCCAGTTCGTTCTCCAGCTCTGAGAACTTCCCATCATCATGATCGATGGACTGAGCCAGACGATGATAGAGCAGCTGTTTTCCAGACATATCGAACAGGTACTGTACAAGTTGCAGGCGTGTCTCATCTCTCACCTCGGTAAGCGAATAGAAAGTACACTGCTCATCTGATGGGTCAAGGTCACAAAGTGTCTTGATATCATCATAATAACCATCACGGTGCTCCATGCCATCATCAGTATAGCTCACACCAAATGCTATGGAGTGCGCATGCTCCTCATAACCCTTCATCAGCTGTGTCATCGCTTCGACAGTGTGCGAGACCCGGGCATATTCACCTGATTCATAGCTCACTCCAGCTACCGGTTCCTCCGCACTGCTACCAAAAGCAATATGACGTCCATGCAGGTCAGCACGATAACTTAGCGTAAGACAGTCGTCCAAAGCAGCTGTCTGTACAGTGATAGGGACATCTACATAGGTCTTCATCGCCGTCTTGCCCTCAGGACGATAGAGGTTGTTATAGCTGACATTGACATTACCCATCAGATGCTCATCGAAAAAAGTCTCTATATAGTGATGATATTGGAGTGTCGGAAGGTTCTGTAGGGTCTCACCATTGTTGTCCGTAGTAAGGTCAAGGAAATATTTGAAGTAAACACCTGCATAGTTCTTCTCCTCATTATAGAAACTATTGATCCGGGAGAAGACCTGCGATGTCGTCGCATAGTTATCTTTGTTAGTACCGTTAGAGAGGTTGATATACTCGACATCGTTCATCCAGTTGACATCGACATAAAGGCCGGACTGTCCTTTCAGCTCCAGACCGAACCAACGGTTTAGAAAATCATAGTTCTCATAATAGACGTTAAAACCATGATGCTCTTCATTTGCCAGGTCGTTCTCCAGGACGTAATCTGTCTTCTCCTCGAAATAGCCCATAGTGATCTCGCCTTTTGAGACTGGTGAATCAGCAAAGCGAAAGATACTGTAGAGACCTTTGCCTCTACTTGTCCTTATCTGCGGACGTAGTTCCAGGTCCCATCTATCTGATTCAGCGATATAGAGAGGCTGCTCATAATAGAAGCCCTCTGAACCGGAATAACCCATAGAAGGTATCAAGAGACCGGTGCGTCGTTTTGTGTCCAGTGAATAACCAAAATAGGGGAAATAGAAGACAGGGATGTCATATAGATGCAGTCTGGCATTATAGATGTTTAACCATTTTGTCTCTTTATCATAATCGAGACTGCTGAAGTAGAGTTCCCAGAGCGGGTCATCAGGATCACAGCCTGAGAGCATACCGCCATCGAGGTCCAACAGGTCACCTTTTGACTGGACTTCGCTGCAACTCATCCAGACTTTACTCTTTTTATCTGTCATGTAGAACGGCGAGATCGTTTGCGCTTTCGTAGAGAGATCATATTTGGCATAGTCACCGATAGCGTAGTAGTCCGCACCCTGCATCACCGTGATATTACCGATGAGCTCCAGCTCCTCTTTCTCACGGTCATAGATGGCCTCGTTAGCACTTAGATACTGATCATCATGTAAGACGATGACATCGTCATAAGCGTGAAGTGCAGTCTCATTGGAGTCTATGCTGGTAGCAAAGATCTCGACTCTATCACCCTTTGGTGCCTCAGCAGCCAGAAGAGCTGTTGATAATACCAAAAGCAGATAGAACCACTGTTTATGCATCTATCACTACTGTCCGTGCTGTCTTATCATGCCAGGTCTGCCGTACAGGGTCAAGTGTCCCCCATAGATAACCAAGGTAGAAGATCATCTCACTGATAATACGGAAGATGGCCCGGTTCAGGGATGCTGTGAATGTCGGAGTATCCAGTGTCGAGACTTCGATGACCCGTATCTTCAAGAGGATCTTTCCCAGTGTCGCTCCATATTGCCAGATGAAAAAGGCCTGGTAGACGATCTTTATCGCCATGAACTCAAAGACAAAGGCATTTGTCAACATGATCATATCTTCAAGCGTCTCTGTCTGATTAAAGCAGTCCCATAGGACGACAAGAAGGAGAAATGACAACAAGACCTCATCGATCATTGTCGCAAAAGCTCTTTTTTTGATGGGGACAAGGTAGAGCTGTTCACGCTCCAGCTGTTGGACTATCTCTTCGTGCATAATAGTCTACAGTGCCTGATAGGCAATGTCAGTTCGCAGTTTCTTACCGGCAAAATGCACTTGGCCACATAACATATAGGCTCTATCTCTAGCCTCTTTTATAGAGTCACCGATGCCTACACATACGAGGACACGGCCTCCACTTGCAAAGAGTCTACCATCCTCTTCACTGACACCGGCATAGGAGACATGGGTGTTCTGAGCGATCTCTTCATGGACTATCTCATCAATGACGATCTCTCCAGGCGCAGAACCTTTGTAAGGGTAATCACGGCTTGCCATCACGACACCGACAGCATACTCATCACTAAACTCGACTTTCAGGTCTTTTAACTGAGAGGTCGCCGCCTTATAAAAGAGCTCACTTGCCGGTGTCTTCATCAACGGCATCAAGATCTCACACTCAGGATCGCCGAAACGGACATTGAACTCAAGGGTGATAGGCTCACCGTTGACGATCATCAGACCGATAAAAAGGACACCTTCAAAAGGAGCGCCCTCTTCTTGCATCCCATCAAGCGTTGGACGGATCACCCGCTCTTTTACCTTCTCATAGATGACATCATCGACAAGAGGTGTAGGGGCATACGCGCCCATCCCACCAGTATTTGGGCCTTCATCACCATCAAGCAGACGCTTGTGATCCTGTGCAGCCGGAAGCAGTATATAGTCACTGCCATCACAAATAGCGAACATAGAGAGCTCATAACCATCGAGGAATTCTTCGATGATGACATTTTTCCCGGCATCACCAAAAGACTTACCGCTAAGCATCTCTGACGCCGCTACCTTTGCCTCATCATGACTCTGGGCTATGATGACACCTTTTCCGGCGCAAAGACCATCCGCTTTGACGACGACCGGCAGAGGAAGGGTCTCGATGAACTTGAACGCTTTCTCGATTGAGTCTGTCTCGATATAACGTGCTGTCGGGATACCGTAACGTGCAAGAAAGTTCTTCATATAGACTTTCGAGCCTTCAAGCTGTGCAGCTGCCTGAGAAGGACCAAAGACTGTGAGACCCTTGGCTTTGAAGATATCGACGATCCCATCGACCAGAGGAGCTTCTGGACCGACAATAGTCAGGTCGATGCTGTTCTCAGCCGCAAAGTCAGCCAGGGCGTCATACTCTTTGATACTAACATTCTCACCCAATTGTCCGGTCGCACCATTACCTGGAGAAAAATAAAGCTTATCTACCGCACTGTCTTGCGCTAATGCACGACCTATTGAGTACTCACGTCCGCCACTGCCGACAATCATTACGTTCATTGATTTTCTCCGATGATCTAAGAAGTTGTTAAAGGGTAGCCTACTGAAGAGTCTTGATGCAATACTGAAAAGCAGTACTTCATCCAGACTTTCGGTCCGGGTGGGCGTTCCGCAGTTAGCTTTGGTTCTCAAAGCCGTAATAGTAGCGAAGCGAGCGTCTCATCAGGCAGCGATCTCTAACTCTTCATAGAAGAGCTCAAACAAGGACACCGACACACAAAGACATCTACGTAGTCCGCTAAGTGAATATGTAGAACCCCCTGATATGCGAGTTATCGCACCACCCAGGCTAGTTGTGATTATACAAAATAATTACTTTAGGGCACCCTTATCAGACCAACTCTTCCGCCAATTTAACACAGCTATCAACGGAGGTCTTTTCCGGAAGATAGACCTGCAGACCTTCAGGAAGTGCAGACTCCGTCGTCTTACCGATAGCGATGACCTTGTGTGTTGGCTTGAACACATAGAAGTCTAAAAAGCAGGCGATAGTAAAGGGTGATGTGAAGATAAGCACTGCGTCATCCTCGATCTTCTCTTTAGCGGCATCGGCGTTACATGAGGTCTTATAGACGACGACATCATCAAGGTCGACACCAGCATCACGGACCTTCTCTCCAAAGTCTGATGCCACCACTTCAGGCCGTGGATAGAGCCAGCGTCGCTTCGCATGACTCTTGATGATGATATCTGCGAGAGAATCACCATAACCATTTCCCCTGCTTATGACGGTAGCACCTGCATCTTGAGCCATCTTGGCTGTTCGGTCGGCAATAGTCAGTACAGGGATAGCTGTCCACTCCTTACCTATCTTCTCTACGGCTGTCACAGCCTGCTTTGAGGTCAGGACGATGGCATCATACTTAGCGAAGTCTATTTCTGGTTGGAAAAACTCAGTTGAAAGGACAGGGACGAAGTTTACGTCTGGGTGGGGGGTTTTAGAGAAGAGGTAAATAGGGGGTTTGGTCATAATGGTCAAGCCTTTTTGGACGAATGACTTTAAATATCAGTCAAACTGCTTATTTCAATATAAGTCGTATGGACATCAAATTGGAGTTTTTGGACGAATGACTATTCA
>JAUWRZ010000454.1 GCA_030610325.1 Sulfurimonadaceae bacterium
AAACGTGCTTTCAAGGCAAACGATGCCGCCGTTTTCTCAAATGCAGGTGCCATCATCTTACAAGGACCACACCACTCTGCCCAAAAATCGACGATGACAGGGATGTCACTGTTGACTACATGCTCATCAAAAGCCGCACTGTCAAGTGCTATTGGCTTTGTATCTAGCAAGGACTGCTTGCAGTAGCCACAATTAGCCTTTGCATAACTCTCTTTTACCGGTATCGCATTGACTTTCCTACAGTGAGGGCATACGACCTTGACTTTCTCCACTACTCGGCCTCGACGGCTTCAGTCTCTTTGAGTGAACTGTTACGATGCGATTTGACCTTATCGTGCAGACGACGAAGCGCCTTAGTGGCACGATCTGTTGCCAGGTCGATCGCAGCATTAAGATCCGTATCTTCTTGCTGGATGATGATAGGTTGCTGATGTGCTATGTGCATATCAAACTCTACACTTACGCCTTTTTTCTCTTTGGCGACAGAGACATTCACGGTAGTAATATCCATGTTGTACTTCTGAAACTGCTCTATCGCACCTGCGATGTGCGCTTTGGTAAAATCATTCAGGGTGATATCTTTAGTACGGATCTGTGTGTTCATTATGAACTCCTTCTATCTGTTTTGTTCTATCAAATATAACACATCATTACTGAATCATCAATGATAAACATGTCCTTGAAATGCAAAACCTATAGAGCCTGCACTTTTGCGCTATAATCTCACAATTTTTTCCATCGGACCACTTCGTAGAAGTCCGCCGGAACCCAGGGATACCCATGAGACTCTTAACCGGAATACAACCTTCAGGCGACCTTCATATCGGAAACTTCTTTGGCTCGATCAAGCCAATGGTCTCTGAGCAGAAGGACAATGAAGTATTTGCTTTCATCGCCAACTACCATGCCATGACCACCGTCCCCGATGGTGATCGCCTTTCACAGCTCACTATGCAGGCTGCTACAGACTTCCTCGCACTCGGGATGGACCCTGAGCGAAGTACCTTCTGGGTACAGTCTGATGTCAAAGAGGTCCTTGAACTCTACTGGATACTCTCCTCTTTCACACCGATGGGATTGCTTGAGCGTGCACACAGTTTTAAAGACAAGACAGCCAAAGGGATCGCGGCCAACCACAGCCTCTTCTCCTACCCTGTCCTTATGGCCGCAGATATCCTGCTCTTTGGCTCAGAGGTCGTCCCTGTAGGAAAAGATCAGATCCAGCATGTCGAGATAGCACGTGATATTGCCATCAAGTTCAATAACGCCTACGGAGATGTCTTCACCCTTCCCAACTATCGTGTCGATGACAATGTCGCCACGGTCCCGGGGGTCGACGGTCAAAAGATGAGTAAGAGTTATGGTAATACTATCAACATCTTCGGTGAAGAGAAAAAGCAGTTAAAAGTGATCAAAAAGATCGTGACCGAGACGGTCCCTGTCGAAGAGCCAAAAGAGTTTGAGAACTGTAATATCTACAACATCAGCAAACTCTTTTTGGATGAGCACAAGCAGATCGCTCTTCAGGAGCGTTATAGGCAAGGTGGCGAAGGGCATGGACACTTCAAGCTCTATCTTGCTGAAGTGATATGGGAGTACTATCGTCCTTATCGCGAGAAGCGGGAGTATTATGAGAAGCATCAGGACGAAGTACGTGAGATCCTGGCAAATGGTGCGACTAAAGCTCGTCAGAGTGCCTTAGAGGTGATCGAGAAAGTCCGTAGTGCTACCGGGATCAGTTACTGAGACTTTACCACTCGTACTAAAGGCTTTTAAAACCTGATGCCGATCTTATCTATCAGCATCTTTTTAGACCATATCTCCTCTTCAAGCTTAAGGAGATCTCTTACCTCATCGTTGACAAGCCTGTAGGAGAGTGCGATCGAGACACTGCCGGCATCCTTTGGTGGTGTCAGGGTGATGGTCTTGGTACCGTACGCTGGTACAGCAAAGTTCTTTGTCGCTGTGGCAGCTAGATGAGGGATCGTAGATTTTCCCCGCTTATCCGTATAGTGCTGAGTCAAAGACATCCGCTCCTGCCTGATAGGCTTGCTGCCGACTCTATAGGTGATATCCAAGATCAGTTCACGTGCCCCAAAGCCTGTCGGGATATTATGCGGGTTCTCGTTCTTCATCGTCACGAGCAATTTATCTGCCTTCTTCTGTGTACTAAGAGTAAGCGCTCCCTCCCAAAGCCATTCCGTGTGGGCACCGACAAAACCATGTTCACGTACCATCCGTTTTTTCGGCTTTTTATTATCGATAGGTAGATTACTTGCAAATCCCATCTTATGCGGACTCATATGACAGTCAACACAGAGCTTCTTACTCTTCTTCATCTCTTTTTGGGTATTTGCAAAGACAAGTCCCTCTTCGGAACGATCATT
>JAUWRZ010000481.1 GCA_030610325.1 Sulfurimonadaceae bacterium
AAAGGCAGTCGCATGAAATCAGCTAAAGCCAAAGTACTCCACAATGTCAGCGGGCGTCCTATGCTTTATCACATCATAAAAGCCTCAAAAGAGTTGACAGATGACATCACTGTTGTAGTCGCACATCAAAAAGAAGCTGTCACTGAGACGATGCAGGCGCTCTTTGATGACATCTCCTTTGTAACGCAAGATGCGGAGAACTTCCCGGGTACCGGCGGCGCGGTCATGAACATCCAGCCACGCTATGAGAACGTCCTTGTCCTTAATGGTGATATGCCACTCATCACGGCTGCTTCGATGGAGGGATTTTTGTCAGGTGATTCTGATATCACGATGTCGATCTTTGACCTTGAGGACCCTTCAGGTTATGGAAGAGTCGTGATATCTGAAGTCGGTGTAGAACGTATTGTCGAAGAGAAAGACGCCACGGAAGCAGAAAAGGACATCACGCATGTCAATGCCGGTGTCTACGCTTTCAAACGTTCTGTACTTGAAGCCTATCTACCAAAGCTAAGCAATGATAACGCACAGGGTGAGTACTACCTTACCGATGTCGTCGCACTGGCAAAAGCAGACCATCTCACTATTGAGCCACTGCTTGTCGATGAGGAGCATTTTAAAGGGGTCAACTCCAAAGCTGACCTTGCTGCTTCAGAGGAGATCATGCAACGCCGTATCCGTACTAAATGGATGCAGGCCGGTGTGACTATGCAGCTTCCTGAGTCTATTTACATCGAAGAGTCAGTCACTTTTGAGGGTGAATGTCTCATCGAGAATGGCTGTCGTATCTGCAGTGGCAGTACGATAAGTGACTCTCATATCAAAGCCCACAGTGTCATCGAAGAGAGTATTGTCATCGACTCAGATGTCGGACCGATGGCACACCTGCGTCCAAAGTCACACATCACCGGTACCCATATCGGTAACTTCGTCGAAGTCAAAAAGTCCACTCTTAACGGCGTCAAGGCCGGCCATCTGAGCTATCTTGGGGATTCGACCATCGATGAAGGCACAAATGTCGGTGCCGGGACGATCACCTGCAACTATGACGGTAAGAAGAAGTATGAGACGATCATCGGCAAAAATGTCTTTATCGGCTCCGATTCACAACTTGTCGCACCAGTCACCATCGAAGATGATGTGATGATCGCTGCGGGTACGACAGTGACCCCAGGCACTATAGAGACGGGTTCACTCGCTATCAGTCGGACACCGATCAAAAAAGTCAAAGGTTTTTTCTATAAGTTCTTTGGTAAAAAGTAAGGAAGTCCATGCTCATCCCAGAGAATCTGCTAAGCGGTAAGAACGTACTTGTAGGTGTCACCGGCTCGATCGCAGCCTATAAAAGTCTTGAACTCGTCCGTCTGCTCATCAAAGCAGGTGCCGATGTCAAAGTCGTGATGAGTGAAGCAGCCAAGAAGTTTGTCACACCCCTTAGTTTTGAGACACTCAGCCGAAACCTGGTACTTGATGAGCAGAACGAATCATGGGCTACGGCACATAACCATATCCAGACTGCGCAGTGGGCCGATGTCTTTGTCATAGCACCCTGCACCGCCAACACCATCGCCAAACTTTCCAACGCCATCGCTGACAATATGCTCTTGCAGACCGCCCTGGCCTACCCTAAGCTTAAACTGCTCGCTCCATCGGCAAACACCAATATGCTTCACAACCCGATCACAAAAGCTTCCATGAAGATGCTCCAGATCGCAAACTACGAGCTTATCGGTACACAGACCAAAGAGCTCGCCTGTCAGACAACGGGTGATGGAGCTATGGCTGAACCGCTGGAGATCTTCTGGCACACAGCAAGAGCACTGCTTAAAGAGGAGTTTTGGGAGAGTAGAAGGGTCATCGTCACCGGCGGCGGTACCATCGAGAAGATCGATGATGTCCGCTACCTCTCCAACTTCTCCAGCGGTAAGATGGCATCATCACTTGCAGCTGCACTCTTTCTAAAAGGTGCTGATGTCAATCTCATCGCTACGAGAAAAGATGAGGGTCTGCCTCAAGAGATGCATACCATCGATGTGACCTCCTCTTTAGAACTGCACGAGTACCTGAGTGACTCTATACGGATCGCTAAAAAAGGGAAGATGTCCAGACCTTCACTCTCGCATGATGAACCGCTCAGACTTATCC
>JAUWRZ010000173.1 GCA_030610325.1 Sulfurimonadaceae bacterium
ATACTCTATGCTATCAACGATATCGGAAAGCTCTTTCATCTTAGACTCTCCCTTAAGAAGAGGAAGATCGATGATATCGGTCTGATAGATAGCTACACGCTCAAAAGTAAGAAGGGCAAGCCCTATAAGAAGTCTAAACGTGATAGCGAAGGACTAGCTCTCTATAAAGGCGACCTTCTCGTCAGTTTTGAACGCCGCCCCAGAGTCATCCTCTTTGATAAAAAAGGTAAGCACATAAAAAAGATGCCTATCAATAAAGAGCTAAAAGAGATCGACGCCTATCGCGACCCTAACGATGCGCTCGAGGCAGTCACCTATCATGAGACACATGGCATCATCACTGCACCTGAGATCGCCCTGCAAAAACAGAAAAAAAAGCATCATACACTCTATAGCAAGAAGCAGACTTGGAGATTTAAAGCAAAAGGTGAGATAGCGGCACTCGAAGTGATGCCTGATGGTGATATCCTTGTCCTGGAGCGTACCAAAAAGAAAAGACACCGGACCGTCACACTTCAAAAAGTAAATATTGGGGAGTGTAAAAAGAAGAAGCACTGCCCTTCGACTGTTTTAGCACGACTAAAGAGTAAAGAGGGGTGGACACTAGATAATTTTGAAGGGCTTACCCATCTTTATGATGATCTTTATCTGATGATCAGTGATGATAACGACTCAAAGAAGCAGCAGACGATCGCTGTCTTGATGGAGATCCCCTCAAGGTAATAGTCGGACCAAGGCCTTGTTCTCGGCTACGACATCTTGCAGTCTCTTTAGTTCATCCACTCTTAATCCAAAACCTTTTATCTCCTGGATAAGACTGACAAGCGAATCATAAGAGACCAGGTCGATCTTCACATTCGTAAGTGCGCGTCTCGAAGCGATATGATAGAGATCTGCCATGGATACATCTCCACGGCAATGGCTGTAAAGATTGTGCATACCGGCTGTTATATCCGGCATCGAGGTACAAAACACACCTCTGGCTCTATCTCTCGCAGCTGTCAGTTCAAGCCCCTGCTTTTGCAAGAAGAGACTGACACCTTCATCAGCCGTAAATACCGGCTGCCGTATAGTCTGTTTCACCATAAGTCTCCTTTATCCAGGTATGTCGAGACTTTCCAGATCGACTACCTAGACACCAATATTAACAGTTTATATTATTTTTTGTCAATTAATGTTCCATATAATAGTTATCTTCTTCTTTCAAAGCTACCTAATGCAACACTCCTCTATCTAAGTAAGCTATTAAGAGCGCCTCTAATGCCGTTGACTTAAGAACGCCAAACGAACAAGTCCGTTTGACTACGCTTACCAGTACTAACCAGTGGCACTGGTCACACGAACGCTAAGTTTTATCATGCGCTTCGAAATGGCATAGGACACACGTGCTCTTGGGTCGCTCGTCTCAAACCTTTGTCATGTAATGTTTATTCGCTTAAGTCAACGGCATTGAGGGGCACCTCTAAAAACCTAGCCCATTCCAATACTAATCACCATTTAATGATCCCGTACTTTAACCGGGTCATCGAAGAGAGCGTCAAAGCCTCTACTAGATCATAGGTAGCATCGGTTATCTTTCTACTGATGACCTTCACTTTGTTTAGATGTAAGATGTTGACTACGATGCTTCTTAAGATCGATAAAGAAAACCCACCTTTATTTGTCTTACATCCATCTTCTTGTAAAGCGGTGTCTTTGTAAAAGTGCATGGTCTCGACACTCCACTCTTGTAGTATCCTTTCCAAAAAGACTTCAGCACTGTTCGTATCATTAGAGACATAATAATGCGTAGAGACATCGGCACCATCGATGCTCTTATCGACTCTGATGACAGAGTGTATGAAGACGCCACTCCAGGAATAGACACAGTCACTGTACACGAAGACATCCCGTCTTATCCTCTCACTTGACTGTTTGATCTTACTGGAAAGGTGTGAGTCGATCGAAGAGGATACTTCGATCTCTTTGCATAAAGCAAGCAACCCTTTTTGATTGCTTTTTACTTTAGCGACAAACAAGGAACTGTCCTCTTGTATCGCCCTTAGCGTTTTTTTTGGGTGTTTAGCGCGTCAAACCCATAACTAAAGGTCTCATCCAGCTCACCGATCAACTCCTGTAGTGCCGGTATCTCATTAGACTTCTCCTGTATCTCCTTATGGGCGATGACAAGCTTAGTCTCTGCCAACACTGCCGATAAGACAGATACCGCGTCTTGCTTCTTTGAAGCACTACCTCTTAGTACTTTACCGTCCACTGCTACTACTGCATGCTCTGGTATATCGATAAAAGTCCGTATCCATCTGCGAAAGGCTCTCTCCAGTTCTTCTTTATCCACTATATTGTAGAAGTCATAGACCCTTGACTTCTTTGGTGCCTTGAAGAACTCTACACCTAAAAGCTTCTTTATCTCTTTTCGTCTTGTGTTGATCTGCATCCATTGACATATCTCCATCGGGTTCTTCGCTCCCATCAAGATAGCAATGACTGACAAATACATCATCACTGGTAAGCTATATGCTCTTGCCTGTTTCCTGGCCTGTTCTGATATCTCCTCTTGAAATATCGTCAATAGATCCGTACCCATCCGTAGCCCCTTTTCAGGCTACAAGCAAAAAGTGTTCTTAGTATTGGAAGGGGCTATCAAGGCAGTTCTGTGGCATGAGCACATTGGTTTAAGGTGGACTGAAGCCGCATGGGACAAAAAAGCTGTTGGCTATGTAAAAGTAGCCTATAAAAGGACATCGTGCTCCTTTGTCGGACTGTTCTTTATATCGACCTGTATCGGTGCTTCTCAAACTCCTCGATCTTGCCCCTCACGACCAGCGCATCAAGATAGTAGTGCATAAGGGCGTAATCGAAGCCTTTAGGGTGCTTTGGATTAGCAAAGAGCGTGTGCTTGAAACGCTCATAGTCAAACTCCCTGTGCTCACTCAAGAACGCATCGATCGCACTCTTGTAACGGTTCTCCTGTCGCACCCTGGCTCCCTTGATGAAGACCTCATCATACGTGTTCTGGTCATAGACGGACGCACCGATGTCTTTGCCTTTGTTTTGGCGGAATATCGGATGTAGTTTGCCGGTATCGTTCACTAGGACATAGGTACGCTCTCGGATGTAAATACTGGAGCTGACCTGCTTGATGTATCCGGCTCTCCCCAATGCGGCGAACCACGCATGAAAGGCCATATCGTGACCCTCTTTTTTGGCTGTGAGATCACCATAGACAAAACTCTTTTTTTTTCGGATCAGCTCCCACAAGTCTGCAAGCAGTGACCCCTTTTTACTCTTTCGCATCATCTTGTCCTTATGAATCTCTGGCGAGTGCCGCCCTTGTACATATCAAAACCCACCTTCTTGTATTTGAGCGCCAGTTTTGGGGTCACACAAGCCCATTATGCAATCTCTTTAAAGTTCGATTATGGACTACCCTCATTGGCTCAGCCGCTACGATAGTGTTGATCGTATAGCTTCTGAAAGTGCCCTCTTTAAATCCCAGAGTAAAATTCATATCATGCTCGCTATATCCACGGACTACGGAGGTCGGATGATGACCTTTGGTATCATCATAGACTGATCTTACTGTGGCGTCCAGAGCCGCTTTATACTCAGCTTTCAGACTCTTGATGATGTCTTTATCGAGGGATACGACAAGCTGATGATACTTTTTTGGCACATGGTCAAACAGGCTCCCGTCGATCTGCCCATGTGTCTCTCGATCATAGTGACCGTGAATGGCTGTATGAGCGACTCTCCACTCTAAGAAGATCGAGCATGACAGACAAACACTCGCCATAGCGACAAGCTGCGCGGCATAGGGAGAAGGCGATGAAGACACTTGCACTTACCGAACAAGCAAAGACCGAGATAAAAGAGCTTTTTCTGCGTGATGATGATGGCAGACATCTATCATTGGCTTTTTCGGGAGGGAAAGATAGCTCTCTTATACTCGCACTTTCCCTGGAGTGCCTTTTGGGGCTTACCGAGGAGCACAAGGATAGTGCTCTTCATCAAAAGATTGCACGTCCTTCGCGCTAATACTATACAGTAGATCTCTTGCCTGTCATGGCACAGACTCACAAGGCGATACTTGATTTGAAGTTATTACTCACAAAAAAAGACTCAACAAGAACCAAACAAATATTATCACCATAAGCAGTAGATGATATGATTAAACGGGGTAGTCGTTTAGCTCCTCCTGTCCTGTTTATCCCAATCGTATCCGTTAGTGACATCATCTTCTGTGATGGGAGACGTAAATATTGCCTGTTCTAAAAGTCTTCTAAACACAAGTCCTCTATCTTTAGAGGTCCTACGGTTAAATCGAAACGTAAACTCTTCCAAATATGACTGTAGATGGTCTGTAGAGAACGATCCTTGATGAGTACCAAGTATCCAGCGCTTTAAAAGTGCAGCGATCCGGTGTACTCCGGGCATCGAGACATGGGCTTGACCCTCAGAAGTAGACATTATTGTCATCTCGTGATCGTATCCAAGAGTCTCTAGATCGTTATAGCCCGTCCAACCATCAGTACAAATAGTACTGCCTGGTTCTATGACATCACTGATGGACTTTGTAAGACTATTGCTTGAAGCATCTGGGATAACGCGCATCCTTATACGCCCAAATCCCTTTGGGTCATGTAGTTCTATCGCGATGACTACGACACTCTTTTCAGAGCCACGACCACGTCTGCCTCCTTTATCGACACCTCCGATCAAGGTCTCATCGACTTCTACTCTACCTGAAAGCTTTTCTCTCTCAGTTCGTACCATCGCTATTCTAAAACGCTGAAGTATTGTCCATACGACACGATAGCTTATCCCAGATGTCTGCTCTATCGTCTTAGCACTCATCCCATTTTTTGCTGTCGTCACATGCCATGCGATCTCCAGCCAAGTCGTCAGTGGTGTCCTTGTCTTATCAAAAACAGTCCCCGCTGTCACGGTCGTCTGATGACGACAATAAGGACATACAAGTCGTTTATATGTCTGTTCCCATGGTATGGATGGCTTTTTGCATCTTGGACAGATAAAGCCATCATCCCAACGTAATCTAGAGAGATAAGCAGTACAACTCTTCTCATCTGGAAACATTCTCACAAATTCTCTATATGTTTGCGGATAGTCCTTTCCTGCGATCAATATCCTATTTGTTCTTTTGTCTTCCGTTATGCCCATGGATGATCATATCACAAGGAGGAGCTAACCGACCACCCCGTTTATTTTTTTTTGGCTCTGTGCCCATTAATGGTTGAAAGTCTTTGAGAAGTGCTACCCTTAGAGTATAAAGACTTGAAAAGG
>JAUWRZ010000389.1 GCA_030610325.1 Sulfurimonadaceae bacterium
AGATGCTCAAAAAAGAGTTTACCCTCTTCTATGACGAGGAGATAGACTTCTACATCCCAAACCAAAACCGCATCGTTCTCTGCATGCCTTTTGGATACCAGGAAGCCCTTTTTAAAAAGATAGAGAAGATCGAAGGCTTTATTATCACTCACGGTATTACTAAAGTCGAAGTCGTCACCATGACTAACGAATCCAGTCTTCAGCACCCTTTTGTTCCTGTTGAGATGATCCCTTTTAGTGTCTGGGCGCTGACTGAAGGCGAGGAAGAAGCTGAGAGTGATGATTTTACATCCGGAGGTATCTCCTTTGATCAGTTTTGATTACATGGTTAACCATATATTACGATCACGACTATTACAATCTTACCACTGGCATAGAGTCTCTTCTTAATAAGCTTGAACTCATCCTTATTATTTAATAAGATTATCGTAAAATAGAAACTATTTATATACAGCATAATGAAAAGAAGAACTATAAGGTTTGAAATGGAAAAAATTTTGTCACTCTTAGCACTTGCTCCATTGCCTTATAGTGATGAGATCAAAGTCAAACTGCTGCATCTCCTCTATTCAAACTTTGGGAAAGCCTCCGCTGTAATCATCGCCGTCTCAAGTTTTATGACTTATACCCTCTGGTCCACAGCTGATCATACCCAACTGCTAGTCTGGTATGTTTCGCTTATTATCATCACTCTCTTTCGTCTTGTTGATACCCTGATATACTTTAAAGATCAAAATCGACACGAATATGACTATTGGTATCAGCATTTTGCAATAGGTGTTGTTCTCTCTGCTCTGCTGTGGGCTGCCGTTCCGCTTCTTTTTTTCAATCCGACTGACCATCAGACCAACTTCTTTATTGCCTTTGTCATCCTCGGTATGACCGCAGGTTCCAGCACAACACTTGCCGCTAATCTACGTCTGATGCATATCTATCTCTATATGCTTCTGTTTCCCCTCCTTTATGCTTTTTTACAATTTGACGGAACAGCCTACACTGCTTCCGCCCTGATGACGATCCTCTTTATCCCTATTGTCAGTGTTACTGCACGACAGTTTCACGCTACGCTAGTCGAGACCTATCATACGCTTGACCTCTACGCTGCGACGAAAGAGAAACTGGTAGCCAATGAAAAGCGGCTCAGTATGATGTTTGAGCAGGCACCTGTCGGGATCTTTTATTATAACAACGACCTGACCATACTTGACTGTAATATAGAGTTAGAAAAGATCATGCATGCATCAAGGGAGCAGCTTATCGGCTTGAACCTCTATCAGATCCCGGACTCTCGGCCTCTGAATGCAATGCGCAGATCTGTTATCGAAGGCAAGCAGGCGCAGTATGAAGGCCCTTACCATACTAAGATCGCAGACATGGACCTCTCCGTTAAGATCCAGTTAACACCTCTTGTTGACATTAACGGAAAAGTACACGGCGGTCTTTGTATGATGGAAGACAAGACGCTGGAGCATGCCGCCCGCAAAGAGGCAGAATTTCTCTCTCTACACGACCATTTAACAGGTCTTCCTAACAGAAAACTGCTCAAAGAGCGCATGGAACAGCTCCTTATCGAACAAGAGCGCCGTCATGACTACTCAGCCCTTCTCTTTTTGGATCTGGACCATTTTAAACAGATCAATGATTCGCTTGGCCATAACATCGGCGACCTGATCCTCATCGAGACGGCTCACCGTCTAAAACAGACACTTCGTAAAAGTGACACGTTGAGTCGTCTTGGCGGAGACGAGTTCATCATCTTACTGCCGCATCTCTCAGACAATCAAGAAGAGGCGATCCACCATGCTTACGATGTCTCTCAGAAGATCCACCAGACCATGAGCGAGGCCTTTCCCGTAGAGGGTCAGCTGCTCTTTAGTTCTGCCAGTATCGGTGTCACCCTTTTTGACGCTGACCTCTCAGAGAGTGATGAGATCCTCCGCCGCGCCGATATGGCGATGTATCAGTCAAAAACCGATGGACGAAAGCGTACCAGTTTCTATGACCATGAGATGGACCAGGAGATGCAGAGCTACATCGAGATGAAGAAAAACCTGCGTCACGCTATAGAGCGTAATGAGTTCTCTCTGCACTTTCAGCCTATCTTGACCATCGGCACAAACAAGATTGTTGCGGCAGAGGTACTTTTACGCTGGGAGCACGAAGGTGAGTTTATCTCAACAGCTGATTTCATCAAGATTGCCGAAGAGTCCTCACTTATCAATGAGATCGGGTATTGGGTCATCAAACAGACCTGCCGACAGATCCAGGCCTGGCAAAGTGCCGATACCTTTACACTTGATTATGTCACGATCAATGTCAGTGCCAGACAGCTGCTGGAACAAGGTTTTTGTGACTTCCTTCTAAACACAGTGAAACAGTACTGTTTAGACCACAGAGTGATCAAGCTGGAGATCACCGAAACAGCCCTCATCACCAACTTTGACAAAGCAAAACAGATCATAGACAGACTCAACACGATGGGCATCGACTTTATTATCGACGACTTCGGTACCGGCTACTCCTCACTCTCATACCTCAAAGCCTTTCCGTTCTCAGCACTCAAGATTGACAGATCCTTTGTGAAAGACATCTTGACCGACCCTGAAGACGAAAAACTCATCCGAGCCATCATCCACACTGCTGAGCAGTTTGACTATCAGATCATCGCCGAAGGTATCGAAGAGGAGGCACAGCGAGCTATACTCGAGGAGATCCATCCTGCACTCTATTATCAAGGCTACCTTGCAGCTAAACCGCTGCCAGCAGATGAGTTTCAAGAGTATTTGAAGTAGTATTATAAGTTCAGCCTCTTAGCTGTCATTCCTGCGAA
>JAUWRZ010000153.1 GCA_030610325.1 Sulfurimonadaceae bacterium
AACATGCAACACCAGGGCTACTTCTTTAAAGGCGGTATCGATGTGATGGAGATCGGCTGGGAGCATTTTAACCCTAACGAACTTGAGATCCATGATGGCATCAACCTGCTAAAAGGGGGCATCGCCCATGCCGATGCTGTCACCACAGTCAGCCGGAAATATGCTTCGGAGATCAAGACCCCTGAGTTTGGTTTCGGTCTGCAAGAGCACATCAGGACACATGCTCATATACTCTACGGCATCCTCAACGGTGTCGACTACGAGGAGTGGAGTCCAGAAGTAGATCCGATGATCCCGGCAAACTACAGTGTCGATGATATGTCCGGAAAAGCGATCTGTAAGAGTGAACTGCAAAAACGTTTCGGTCTGCCCGAGCGTGATGATGTACCCCTAATAGGTTTTGTCGGACGCTTTGCGGAGCAGAAAGGGATAGAGCTGATCGCGAGTACCATCGAAGGACTGCTGCATCTTGATGCCCAGATCGTCATGCTTGGGACCGGAGAGAAGTGGGCAGAGGGCTTTTTCAGTAAGATCGCCGATCAGCACAGTGACCGGTTTGCCAGCTTTATAGGTTACAACAACGAGATCGCCCACATGATAGAAGCGGGAAGCGATCTTTTCTTGATGCCATCACTCTTTGAGCCATGTGGACTGAACCAGATCTACAGCCTGAGTTACGGCACACTGCCGATAGTCCGTGCGACCGGTGGTCTCGATGACACCATCAAGAACTATGACCCGCATACCGGCAGTGGTACCGGCTTTAAGTTCGACTATGCGACCCCTGAAGCACTCTACCATACCGTGCGATGGAGTGTGGACACCTGGCATCAGAACCGACCACACTTCGATGCTATGCGAAGAGAGGCGATGTATGCCCGTTTTGACTGGGAACAGGCCGCAAAAGGGTATGAGGCTGTCTACTATAAAGTCCTCTTTGATAAAAAGGCGAAAGCATTTCTGGCCGATTGATGAAGAGCGAGCAGGGGAGATAAGTGATGTCTAGTCGAGAGAGCGAGAGTTCATTACCAGATATCTGTGGAGATGAGCATCTTATCGAAAAAAGCATACGCGATCGTAGCAGTGGATCCCTCTTTTTAAAAGAGGGTGGCATTGACTTTAAGCACGTCAAGGGAGCTGCTGCCATCGCACTGCATATGCATCAGCCACTGATCCCTGCCGGCGGCGATGAGATCATGACAGCACAGACCATCAGTAACCTGCAGCATATGATGGAACACCAGAGCAGTGGTGATAACCATAATGCCCCGGTCTTCTTGCAGTGTTATGGGCGTATGGGTGAGATCATACCACGCCTGATCGATGAGGGCAAAGCACCCAGAGTGATGCTGGAGTACTCCGGGACACTGCTGTGGGGCCTTCAACAGATGCACGAGGACGACCTGCTTGATTCTCTTCGCCAGCTTACAAACGACCCGAGATACCGCCATGGGGTAGAGTGGCTGGGTGCACCCTGGGGACATGCGGTCGCCCCATCGACCCCGGTACAGGACTTCAGGCTTCATGTCAAAGCGTGGCAACACCATTTTACTTCGCTGTTTGGTCTTAAAGCGCTGCAACGCGTACGCGGTTTCTCCCCTTCGGAGATGGCACTGCCAAATGACCCTGATGTTGCCTATGAGTTCGTCAAGACACTCAAAGAGTGCGGCTACAGCTGGGTCTTGCTGCAAGAGCATACAGTCGAAGGGCTTGATGGAAGCCCGATAAGAGCACCTCACATCCCACACCGTCTGGTCTGCAGGGCTTCTGATGGTAGAAGTGAGAGTATCACGGCTATCATCAAGACTCAGGGAAGCGACACTAAACTCGTCGCTCAGATGCAGCCTTACTATGAAGCTAAGAGCACCGCGATGCAGCAGATCGGCGGCATCACTGTCCCACCGCTTGTGACACAGATCGCCGATGGTGAGAACGGCGGCGTGATGATGAACGAGTTTACACCCAAGTATGATGATGTGGTCGCTGAGGCCTCAGGAAGTGAGACTCCTTTGATGCATGTCACCGAGTACCTGGAGCATCTCGAAGCCATCGGAATCGATGCCGGGCAGTTTCCCCCGCTACAGCCGCTTCATCAAAAAGTCATCTGGGACCGTTTCACACCGGGTGAGTCAAGAGAACGACTTGATAAAGTCATAGAGGGACTTAAACATGAGCAGAGCGATTTCCATATGGATGGAGGAAGCTGGACAAGCAATATCTCCTGGACAGAAGGCTATAATGAGGTACTTGGGCCGATGGCAGAGGCCAGTTCCCTCTTTTACCAGTATGTCTTGGACAAAGAGGTCAGCACAGATACTCCGGCCTATCGTAATGCCCTTTTTCACCTGATGTGTACAGAGACCAGCTGTTTCAGATACTGGGGTGAAGGACTCTGGGCAGATTATGGAAGAGAGTTCGCACGCAGGACGATCGCGATCGTACAAAACGACTTTTAAACGCACTAATAAGCAATAAACCTATAAAGGAACACCATGCCACAAAAGATACATTACGACATCACCCGTTTTACCGAATACGATATCTTCCTTTTTAAAGAGGGCAATCACACCAGACTGTATGATAAGATGGGTGCACATCAGATGCGCTCCGGAAAAAAAGATGGTGTCTATTTTGCCGTCTGGGCCCCCACTGCCAAGAGTGTATCGGTCCGTGGTGACTTTAACGACTATGACCTGGCGGCACACCCTTTAAAAGTACGCGATGATGATTCTGGTATTTGGGAAGGTTTTGTCGAGGGTGTAGAGCAGGGCCTGACCTACAAATATCATATCGTCTCCCAATTTCATGATATCGTCCATGAGAAGAGTGACCCTTACGGTTTTTATGCTGAAAAGCCCTCTAACTCTGCTTCACGCGTATGGGATATTGATCAATATGAATGGAATGACAGCACATGGATGGAGAAACGTGCCAAACACAATGCGCATGATGCTCCGGTCAGTATCTACGAGATGCATGTAGGTTCATGGCGTCGCAAAGTCGAAGAGGAGAACCGTTATCTCACCTACCGTGAGATAGCTGATGAGCTTCCAGCCTATCTCAAAGAGATGAACTACACCCATGTCGAGTTCATGCCTCTGACAGAGTACCCTTACTATGGCTCATGGGGTTATCAGGTCGTGGGCTACTTCTCAGCCACCGCGCGTTTCGGCGAACCTGAGGACTTGATGTACCTTATCGATGTCCTGCACCAAAATGGCATCGGAGTCATCATGGACTGGGTCCCATCACACTTTGCTGTAGATATGCATGGTCTCATCAACTTTGACGGTACTGCACTCTATGAGCATGATGATCCCAAACAGGGTTTTCATCCGGAGTGGGGTAGCATCATCTTCAACTACGGGCGTAGTGAAGTGCGGGCTTTCCTTATCAGCAGTGCGATGTTCTGGCTGGAGAAGTACCATATCGACGGTATCCGTGTCGATGCTGTGGCTTCTATGTTGCATCTTGATTACGCCAGAGAAGAGGGGGAGTGGATACCCAACCAGTACGGTGGTAATGAGAACCTCGAAGCCGTACAGTTTCTGCGTCAGCTAAACAAGTCTGCTTACGGAGCGTTCCCGGACACCATGATGATCGCCGAAGAGTCTACTGCCTGGCCAATGGTGACCCGACCTACTGACATCGGCGGTCTTGGTTTTGGTTTTAAATGGAACATGGGCTGGATGCATGACTCGTTGAAGTATATGAGTTTTGATCCTATCTACCGCCAGCATCACCATCATCAGATCACTTTTAGTCTATGGTACGCCTTTGATGAGAACTTCATGTTGCCACTGAGTCATGATGAAGTGGTCCATATGAAGGGTTCACTCATCAACAAGATGCCTGGTGACAACAATCAAAAGTTTGCCAATCTTCGAGCTATGTACGCCTTTATGACAGCACATCCGGGTAAGAAACTACTCTTTATGGGCGGTGAGCTTGCGCAGTATGCCGAGTGGGCCTACAAGCGAAGTCTGGATTGGCACCTGCTTGAGAACCCGGACCATCGAGGTATTCAAAAGCTGATAGCTGACCTTAACGGTCTCTATCGTGACAATCGAGCCCTACACCAATTTGATGAGAAACATGCAGGATTTGAATGGGTGGATGATGGCGATTATGCACACAACTGTCTCAGTTTTCTTCGTAAAAGTGATGACCCAAAAGAGACAGTCCTCGTCATCTGTAACTTCTCTGACGGCACAAGAGAGAACTACCGCGTGGGTGTCCCTTACGATGGAAAGTGGGAAGAGATGTTCAACTCCCAGTCAGAGTATTATGAAGGCTGGAACATCGGTAACAGTGGACCACTTACTGCGGAAGAGATCCCAATGCATGGTCGTGAACACTCCATCAGTCTGACCCTTCCGCCACTTGGCGTACTCTATCTAAGACGTTCATGACAACGTCGGTCTGCCTAAAGGCAGATCGTGACCTTCCTAAGGGCATTTCTAACAACCCTGATGATGTACAGGGTTATTAGAAATGCCCTTAAATTGACTATAATACGACATCAAAACAAGAATCATCCTTAAAAAACAACAGGTAAGCATACATGAAAAAACGTACAAAGATCCTGGCGACTATTGGGCCAGCTTCGGATTCACAAGAGCAGATAGAAGCGCTGATGCGCGCTGGTGTCAATGTCTTTCGACTCAACTTCAGTCATGGGACCCATGAGTATCACTCTACAGTGCTTGCCCGCATACGTCAGTCCATCCATAAGACCTGTCTTATCACTGGCATACTCCAAGACATCAGCGGCCCAAAGGTCAGAGTAGGGGTACTCAAAGAGGACTTTCATCTTATATCCGGTGATACCATTGAGATCTTCAAAAAAGATATTATCGGTAATAAGATGGAAGAGGGAAGCTACCGGTTATGCATCAATGAGCACTCTATCCTTGACCAGCTCTCCCCAGGCGAATATATCTATTTTTATGATGGGATCATCCGCGCGGTCGTCACAGAGACCGGCACCCACAGCGTGATGGTGACCGTTGAGAACGAAGGGACACTCTCCTCACGAAAAGGTGTCAATTTCCCAAATACCAGCCTGGGTATTGATGTCATCACGGAAAAAGATAAAAAAGATATGCTCTGGGGCATCGAGAACGATGTCGATTTTATGGCGATCTCTTTTGTACAGTGTGCGGATGACATGCGTACTGCCCGTAAGGTCCTCGATGATAACGGCGGATGGACACAGCTCATCGCCAAGATCGAGAAATTTGACGCGGTAGAGAACATCGATGAGATCCTTGAAGCCAGTGACGGCCTTATGGTGGCACGTGGAGACCTCGGTATAGAGATCCCCTATTTTGAAGTACCTGCTACGCAAAAGATGTTGATACGCAAAGCCAATAACGCCAGCAAGCCTGTCATCGTCGCGACACAGATGCTGCTCTCGATGACCAAGTATGACCGTGCCACCCGCGCTGAGATCAGCGATATCGCCAATGCTGTCCTTGACGGTACCGATGCTGTGATGCTCTCTGAGGAGAGTGCTGTCGGTCATGACCCGGTCCTCGCTGTCAAGACCATGGTCAAGACGATCCAGGGAGCCGAGAAGTGTTACCCTTTTCATAAGTTTGATACCTTTGAGATGTTAGATAAAGGCGACAAGATCGATGAATCAGCCGTACGCCTCTCAGAGAGTATGGAGACCTCCGGTATCATGGCGATGACCGCGTCAGGTCAATCCGCAAGAAAGATCGCCCGCTATCGACCAAGCAGGCCGATCTACAGCGTGACCCATGATATCAGAGCAGCCCAGTCACTTACCCTCATCTGGGGTGTGGTACCCGCTTTCTCCGTACCTAAAAGCGGTCTGCGTATGATGATCGGCGAAGTGATGG
>JAUWRZ010000294.1 GCA_030610325.1 Sulfurimonadaceae bacterium
GTGGTATGAGAGTAAAATCAACAATGGAATTTTAGAAGGACTTAACTCAGTGATTCAAGCTGCCAAGTCTAAAGCCAGAGGATACAAGACATTTAAAAACTATAAGATCATTGTCTATCTACTAACCGGAAAGTTGGATTTCTCTTTGGTTAATCGTAGGTTTAAAGAAATTTAGATGGGAATTTACCCACACTTTTTTAGAAGGAACCAACTTTTTGGAGTGGACATCAAGGTCCTCTCCATCTTTCAGGCCATCTTCGAACAGGACAAGTGCAGTCTTTAGGTCCTCAGTAGTGTGTTCAAGTATGAGTGACTTGAGTGTAAGGTACCCGATGATAGCGGCAACGAGTAGTGTACCTATGAACAGGGCGATGAACTGGATGAAGAAGAGTTGATGGATCTTTAGCAAAAGCTGCTCCGTACTGTTTAGTCTGCTTTAGGCAAGTGTATAACCGACACCGCGTACTGTCTTGAGGTACTCTTTCTCTTTACCTGGGTCTATCTTCTCTTTGAGACGATTGATCGCGACATTGACGGTACGGTCCTGATAGATCTCATCGCCGCCCCAGACATGTTCAAGGAGGAAGTCGCGGTCGAGGATAATACTATGATTGTCGATGAGAGTATGGAGAAGATCGAACTCCAGCTTGGTCAACTCTGTCTTTTCATCATCGATGAAGACCTCTCTGGAAGCAAGGTCAAGCCGGATATCACGATAGGTGAGTCTACGAAGATCTTTCTTTTTCTTGGTACGTCTTAACACTGCTTTGATGCGTAGGACGACCTCTTTCATATTGAACGGTTTGGTGATGTAATCATCACCGCCACGCAAGAAACCCTCTTCTATATCGCTCTCTTTGTCCTTGGCACTCAGATAGATCACGGGTGTCTCGATCTCCTGTTTTCGTAACGATGCGACAAACTCGCTTCCCTCTACTCCAGGCAGGTTCCGGTCCATGATAAGCAGGTCTACGGGCTCCTCTTCAAGGACTTGTGCGACTGTCTTGCTACTGAGGAAACCGATCGTCTCAAAGCCCTCTTTACTCAGGGTGTACTCGAGAAGTTCCAGGATATCCTCTTCATCTTCGACGATGACGATCAGTGCTTCCATACTCATACCTTTTAGCTGTAGACTTTCATCTGGCCACCTTGTTGTGCGTAAAGCATCAAACTGGCGATATTGACAGAACGGTCACAGGAGCGCTCAAGTTTACGCAGGGTCCCAAGGACACGGACATACTGTGTAGCAAGTTCTGTCTCGGAGATGATCTGTTCAAGGATCTCTTTCTCCAAAATAGAGAAGAGGTCATCGTTCTTGCTCTCTTCGACCATCACCTTGCGGTAGAACTCCTCTATAGCACATGCATCCAGATCAGCATAACACTCATAGATAAGACGCAGTGCGGTCAACGTACTTTTATGGAGTTGGATGATAGTACCGTTGACTGGAGTAAGGTCACACTCACTCTCACAGTGTTCTTTCATACGACGACTGTACTTTTTGATCCCCTCTCCGATACGGACGATCTCATTCGTCATCTTAAGATAGGCTACCAGTAGTCGCAGCTCTTGGGCTTCCGGTCCGAAGAGTGCAAAAGTCTTGATGATCTCATTATCGATGTCGTTAGCATTCGTCTGTATGTTCTTAAGTGAGGAGACGGACTGCATAAAAAGCTCATCATCTTGTCGTTGATAAGCCTCAAGTGAGATCTCACTGGCAAGATAAGTCGTCTTAAGCAGATCGGTGATCATCGCTTTCAATGTGCTAAGCTGCTCTTCGTAACGTGGTAGCATAGGTGCCCTTTTCGTCTGTTTTAGTCGCAGATAGTACTATTAGTCGGTAACAATATGGTTACATACTTGAAAGCCTTGCCTGCTTGGTGGCTGGCGGTAGGGGGTCAAAGCTTTACTTTATCGCTTCGCTCCGAAAGGTAAAGCATCCTGACCCCGTTGAAAGCCATTGTCCTGCTGGCGTTTACAAGTGAAAGACCGATCAGATGTTCGACAAAGACGACCCCAAAGTGCAAACAGTACGTGAGCCTGCTGCTGAAGCAGACCCAGTGTCAACGCAGTCAAAGGAACTTGTTTCTTTGGCGTTAGATATAGTGAGTACAAAGCTTTACTTTATCGCTTCGCTCCGAAAGGTAAAGCATCCTGACCCCGTCAAAAGCCATTGTCCTGCTGGCATTTTGAAGTGAAAGGTCGATCACACCTTTTTTATATTTGAGCACTATTATACATAATTATATTGAGTTCATGTTGATCGTTGGGACTTCTCCCTTGTAACCTTATTGTTACATCACTATCTTAAAATGCCGGCATCAAACATCAAGGAAATCAAAATGCTTAAAAAATTGACTTATGGTCTGCTTGTAGCAGCGGTAGCACTCACAACAGCCTCTGCCGGTGAGAAGATCAATGGTGCGGGTGCTACATTTCCGGCTCCTGTCTATTATGACTGGGCATACAACTATGGAAAAGAGACAAAGACTCGTGTGAACTATCAGTCCATTGGTTCAGGTGGTGGTATCAAGCAGATAGGCAGCCGTACTGTCGATTTTGGCGCATCAGACAAACCGCTTTTGACTAAAGAGCTGGAGAAGCTCAAACTCTTTCAATTTCCTGCTGTCATCGGCTCTATTGTAGTCGCTCACCATGTACCGGGTATTGCGGATGAGGCACTAAAGCTTAAAAACAGTGTCGTCGCCGATATCTTTGCAGGAAAGATCACAAAATGGGATGATGCGGCTATTGCAGAAGATAACAAAGAGCTGACGCTTCCTGATGAGAAGATCATCGTCGTCCACCGTTCGGATGGATCCGGGACTACCTATAACTTCACTTACTATCTAAGTGGTTCTTCAGAGAACTGGAAAAACAGTTTTGGTACGGGTAAAGCGATCGATTGGGGTACCGGCATAGGTGGTAAAGGTAATGAGGGCGTAGCCAGTCTTGTGAAGCAGACTCCGTACACTATTGGTTACATCGAGAACGCGTACAAAGAGAAGACAGGACTTGCTGCTGCTACACTTCAGACAGCCAGTGGTAAATGGGTCTCAGCACGTAATGAGAACTTTCAGGCTGCTGCAAAATATGCAGACTGGACGAAGAAAGACAACTTCTACAAAGTATTGGCACTAGGTGCAGGCGATACGACTTACCCGATAGTCGCAGCGACGTTCATCCTGCTACCAAGAGAGAAATCTGAGACTAACAAGCAAGTCATCGAGTTTTATGAATACGCGTTCACAAAAGGTGACGCCGCTGCGGCAAAACTGGGATACATCCCGCTTCCCGAAGCCACAAAGAAGATGATCCGCGAATACTGGACTGAGAACGTTAAGTAAGCACTGCTAAGTCTATCATGTGCTTCGAAATGGCACATAACACACGTCTTCGGAAACGGAGAGTTTTAGGAGTGCTGACCCTTGACACTCTCCACTATGACTCCCGAACTGCGGAGGCAGAGCCTTCCGATTCCAAATCTTATAGAGCGAAGCGATAAAGTAAAGCTTTGACCCCCTGCCGCCAGCTACCAAGTCGGCAAGGCTTTCAAATGTGAGACTTGTTTATGTGGCATCCAAACTACAGATGCATCACCCGATTACGACCAC
>JAUWRZ010000281.1 GCA_030610325.1 Sulfurimonadaceae bacterium
CACTGTCACATGGAACTCAGCGTTCATCGTCACTACTGGAATAGAAGCATCCAGTATCTTACTGATCGTCTCTGCTGCATAGATTGCATCACCAGTACACTCGACTATGAGATCCGAGTTTTGGATGAGCTCATCAAGCTCATTGGTAAGAAGTGTCTTTTGAGGAAGATCCTCTCTTGAATCTATATCTGTACGAGTAAGTATCTTTTCAAGCGTATGCGTCGGATGCGCTTGGAGAAGTCTTACTAAGCCTTTTGCTATAAAACCGGTTCCTATTACACTGATTCTACTCATTATCTACTTCCCCTAAGGTTTAAATTTGCACATTATTAACATTTAATATAGTTATTTTACAATATATACAAATTTATCTTAAAATCACTTTTCACATATATATTGATACCAACCCACTCTGGACTAACAGCCCAGAGGTTTCAGGTGGAATAAAATTCCTTTACTTCAAGCTCATCGGGTCAGTGTCCTGGTTCGGTTGGGTCTCAACTCCTGATAAATCTCCAATGCCGTCCACTTAATAGACCACGTAGCATAACATTCGATACTTTAACTTAGCGACTAATATCAACTCTAACTATGAAATCGTCATGATCTGCATCTCAATACAACACTAAACCACTCTGGACTTTCATACGTGTCGTTAGTTATAACAGATTGTCAATACATCAGTTTTCAGAACACACCTTTTTCTTTGCCAAAGACATCAACTAGACCCTTTAGTCATATCCTTAACTTTAAAACTGTAATATGCTTCCACTAAAGATCAAGGTACCTCAAAATATGACTACGCAAGACACCGATCCAATCAACGGCCTGTTCCAGATCCCGGATGAGGGAAGTTTTTTAAAGAAACTCATCCTTTTAAATACAACCACTTTCAACCCTGACATCCTGCTTGCCTTTAAACTGCTGCAAAAAAGACATCCGGGGATAGAGTTGATCCACAAAGAGCACTATTTTGCACTTATGCTACCGTGTACTTCACCAGGGCTCAAGCTTGAGGCTATGCTTATCACGACAGAGAAAGAGGGTACGAAGTATCTCAGTATCTATCACCGTCTGCATTTTGACCAGGAGCTCTACCCTGCTGCCAAGATCATCGAATCCGATGCTTTTTTACGACTGGCGATGACCATTGTCAACGCACCTGTCGATGATCGTCTCGAAGGACTTATCCAGCTACTTGACTATCAGATAAGAGAAGCCCTCAACATCGAGATCACGATGCTCACACTTGCAGATGGGGATCCCAAGGTAAGTGAAGAGAACATCCTTCCTTCAGTCATGAACGCCGTCGGACGCCATATGCTTGCCTCTTCACTCGATGATGTCCCTTATACGTCTGTAGAAAGTAGTGATGATCTGAGCTCGTTGATCGCGCAGTGGTGTGACCTGCCCCTTATCGTATCTGCTACAGGGGTAGAGAGGTTATCGGATTGGAAAGAGGATGTACGCAAGTCCGAAGAGGTTTTTATCGCTAAGTACGCTTCATCGACTATCTGTCTGATGTATCTCTATGTCGAACATGAGATCTATGCTGCTATCTTGGAGAAAGGCGGATTTACACTGATGAAGGAGTATCTGCTTGAGAACGCAAAAGTCTATGGTCTTGAGAACATTGTCGGAAATGCAGCGACACTGGGCAAGTTTGGACAGGCCAAGCCTGAAGACACAGTGCTAGACTACATAAACGACAAGGTGTGATCGGCTCCGGTCACATCTTCTTATAGATCTCTTCAAGCGCCTCGACAAAGAGCGGATGATCGTTCACACATTCACAGACGAGGTAGTTCTTAAACCCCAACTCCTCGGCTATCTCTCTATACTCGACATCCAGTTCAAAGTCTGTCTCCGAATTGTCTATTGTGAAAGCGACAGGATATATGACGATACCGCGGTTACGCACTTTTTTCATAGTATCTTCAAGCGAAGGCTCCAGCCACTTCATCGGACCGACCTTGGACTGGTAAGCAAGGTGGATATCGTGAAAGGCCATCCCCTCCTCTTTTAGCATCTTCTTCAAGATCTCGACATGACGCTGGACCTGACGCTGATACGGGTCACCGGCATCGACGATCTTCTGCGGCAGACCATGGGCGGAGAAGATAAGGTCGAGATCACGCAGGTCTCTCTCCTTTACCTGCTCTTTGATACGTTCGACGATCGCCCTATTATAGGTGATGTTCTCATAATAGTGTTTTATCTCGACAAGGACAGCATCGATCCCACTATCATGAAAGGCCTCTTCAAAGTCCTCTAACGATGATTTGGTCGTAGTCGTAGAGTATTGCGGGAAGAGCGGCAGCAGATAGATCTTTGAGACATCAGCTTCTTTAAGTCTTTCAAGGACATCGCTGGCAAAAGGCGGTGTGTAACGCATGGCAAAGTCTACGATGATATCCTCATCGTCGAGCTTCGTCTCTAATGCTTTCACAAGCTTTTTCGTATGCTCGACGATGGGAGACTTCCCACCTAAAGCACGATAGATCTCCTGTGATGACTCAGCCCGCATAAACGTGATGGTACCGGCTACGAACTTGCGAAGGAGTGCACTTTTCATCGTCAGGATATTAGGATCGTTAAACATGTTCTTTAAAAAAAGCTCTACCTCATCAAGGTTGTTCGGTCCTCCCATATTAAGTAGTACGATAGCTTCTTTACTCATCTTGCAAACACCTTTTTCAATTTTTCTATTACCTCATCACTAAAAAGCAGCTCTTTGTGTTCATAGCCGCTAAACTCACTATACTCCGCAAGGTTCCGGACATTCTCTTTCAGGTTTCTCGCATGAGAGATAGGTACTACGAGGTCATCTTCCGCGACATAAAGATAGAGCGGCGAGAGGATGTTCTGTACAAAAGCCGCTGTATCGAAATGGTGCCTGATGATGAAGTTTGGCAGCAGCGCCAGTTTTGCCTGCATCAACTTGGCTACTGAGGAGAATGCTGCGACAAGGACTACCTTCTGAGCATGTCGATGTGAACCCACATAAGCAGCCACAGATGAGCCAAGACTAAAACCAAGGAGTGCTGTCTCACCATACTCTTGCGCACACCAGTCAAAGATCTTCAGACCATCTTCAAGCAGGACATCTTCTGCCGGTTGTCCACCACTCTCACCGTAACCGCGAAAATTAAATGTGACTATCCGTATATCAGGGCAGTGTTCAGAGAACATCCCGATCAGGGCCACACTATCTTGAGACCTTCCGCCAAAATAGAGCAGTGTCGTCGAGGGCTTCTCCGGTTCATAGACGATTCCCTCAAGCATGATACCAGGGGCCACCTCCATCTCTTGCAGATGATAAGCATGAGCATGCGTGATCATCCAGGAGCGCTCAAGATGATGTTTTGGATTAAAGACCAACTTATGTTGCAGAAAATAGAACAGTATGCCTGGTATTATGATCAGCAATAGAGCGACTATTATTAAGATCTCGACCATCTTATCTCCTCTTTGCCCATCGCAGCAAAAACCTCGTAGGGTCAAGCTGATCATCCAACGCTTCTCCATCAATAATATGACGGCTTAACATCGCTGCCAGATAAGGTCCGAGCACAAAACCGTAACCGCCTGTCCCATTGATGATATAGAGCCCGTCATGATAGGCTAATGATGTCTTCTCTATTTTAGCACCTTTAAGTAACTCGGGGTGTGCTTCCAGGCTTTTTTTGGCGTCAGCGACACGACC
>JAUWRZ010000061.1 GCA_030610325.1 Sulfurimonadaceae bacterium
AGTGACATCATCAAATGCGATACTTAGATGCTCTTCATCGCAGATCACACCACTAGCCCCTATTGTCGAAGCGATACGGCCCCAGTTCGGGTCTTCTCCGTAAAGCGCCGTCTTTACCAACAGCGAGTCAGAGAGTGCCTTGGCAGCTTTCTCAGCCTCATGGTCGTTGATCGCACCGCTTACTTTATAGGTCACCAGTTTTGTAGCACCCTCCCCATCTTTGACCATCTGCTTGGCCAGATGCAGCATGATGGCGTGTAGTGCTTCTTTAAACGCAGCATGATCGAAGGCTCCACTCTTACCGTTGGCAAGAAGCATGACCGTATCGTTTGTCGATGTATCTCCATCCACACTCGCCGCATTGAACGTCTCAGGTGTGACTTCATCGAGGACAAGCTGCATCGTCTCTGCATCCACCTCGGCATCTGTCGTGATAAAACAGAGCATCGTAGCCATCGCCGGGTCGATCATACCTGCACCTTTGGCCATCGCTCCCATACGGAAACTACTCCCATCATCAAGAGTGACTTCCATAGCGATCCGCTTGGCAAAAGTATCTGTCGTCATGATCGCTTCTGATGCGGCGACTGCATCTTTGATACCGAGGTCAAACTGCTCTGCACCGGCTATCAGCTTTGCTTTGGGAAGACGTGAACCGATGACACCGGTAGAACTCATCAGCGGTTCGATGATCTGAGGAAGACGCCCTGCAACTGCAGTCAGGATCTCGTCAATATCGGTGATACCGGCCTTTCCAGTCATAGCATTCGCGTTCTTGGCATTCATCAGGACGAAGTTGGTCTGAAAATCACCTTTGGCACGAAAATGGCGTATTGGAGCCGCCGTCATCTTGTTTGTGGTAAAGACAGAAGCCACTTTGCACATCCTGTCTGAGTAGATGAACGCCATATCTTTGGCACCTTCAGCCTTTAGACCGGCTGCGATACCATCAGCAAAAAAACCATCGGCAGCACAGACAGCTCCTTCGATCTCTTCTAGCTTATACATAACGCATCTCCTCCGGTTTTGAACGTTTTCTTACTATCTCTTTCGTCATCGTTATCGCCTTTTGGGTACCGATGACAAGTAGTTTTGACTCACTGGTCACAAGCATCTCCCCTTTTGGCATCGCGATGAACTTCCCGCCTTTTTGTGTCGCACCGACGACAGAGACATTGACTATCTGACGAAGATGTGTCTCTTTAAGCTTTTTGAGGACCATCCAACTAAACTTGGGGACAAAGATCTCCTCCATATCAAGAGGGGTATCACTCTTATAGAGGAACTCCTCAAGCAGGTTCTCCATATCTGGACGGGCTGCCATAGCGGTAATACGCTGCGCTGTCAGTTTTGTTGGTGACACCACAGTATCTGCACCCAGTTTTTTAAGTTTTTCGACATCACTCATATGTTCTGCCGAACTGATGACATTATATGGACGCGGCAAAAAGTGCTCTTTCTCAAAGAGACGGACTGATGCTATCAGTGCGATATTGTCCGCGATCGAGTCCGAAAGGGTGATAAGTCCATTCGCGGAGCTCAGATGTGCCTTGAGCATGGTGATCTCCGTGTGCGGTTCAGACTGGAGATAGTAGGGGTATCGGTAACGTTCAGCGATCTCTTCCATATCCTCACGGGGATCGATCACGACAAAGGGGATGTTGTTCTTACGCAACTGCTTTGTCACCTCGATCGTATAATGGTTGTGGTAACAGACCACGAAGTGTTTTTTAAGTCGTGCGATCCGATATAACATGGCACGCTCCTTTAAGATTCTGGCTATGTCTCCACGATTGAGTTCAGCTACAAGGATACCGATAGCACTGGAGAAGACAGCAAATCCGGCAATGACCAGCGTGATCGTAAAGATACGCCCTGCTGTGGATATGGGTGCGATCTCACCAAAACCGACTGTCGTAAATGTAATACCAGTCTGATAGATAGCATCAAAAATGGTAAAATCGTCGATGATGATATAACCGATGGTACCGAGAAGCATCGTAAGGACAGTCAGGATCAGAGGTAATCGAAAGGGTTGAAGGTGTCCGTATAGTTCAGGGAGAAGTTCGTATTCAGGTTTGGGAGAACGCTCCCACCTGAGAAAGTTTCGAATCTTTCTATAGAAGAGATTCAAATCAAGACTTTATTTGTTAGGCGTTTTTTTTCAGTGTACGAAGCTCTTTAGCGGAAATCTTTATCTTTTTCGTAGTACCGTCTTCCAGGGTGATACGAACAGTTCTCAGGTTAGGCAAAAAACGTCTTTTTGTTCTGTTCTTTGCATGAGAGACATTGTTTCCGCTCATTGGGCCTTTACCACTAATAGCACATTTTCTTGCCATCTTGGGGCTCCTTGCGTAAATTTTAGTGGCGAATTATATCGACTGGAAACAAAAGATGACCTTAAAGATACCAGCCTGCTTCGACTTAACCGTATCAGCTATGCAACAGCACTCAAAAAGGTGCTTAGCGATCACACTGCCTGTTAGCACTATAATGCTCTTTTTAGTGAAAGAACGGTAGAATCTAACAAAATCCCAAGATAGAGACAGTCGTGGTAACAGAAAAAGAGATACAGCACTACATCGATAAGATCCCGCCGACACCAGCCGTCTTAAAACAGACACTGGCATTCATCAATAAGGGAGACCTGACAAAAGCTGCCAAAGCTGCGCAGGAAGACCCTGCCCTGAGAAGCTATCTCAAGATCTTGGTAAACCGTCCCATCTTTGGTTTCAAGAGTGAGGTCAGTAACCTACCCCAGATCTTTGGGATCTTAGGCACTTCAGGCGCACAGCAGGTCCTATACAACTATATGATGTCGCTGTTAAGTCCCGATTCATGGCATCTGTTCAAGCTTAATGAACTCTCTTTTCATGAGCTACAGGCCCATCTGAGTCGAAAATGGCACAACATACTTGAGCATGAGGGCATCGATGACAAAGATATTGAAAGTGCTATCACCCTGCTACCTGCATCTATTATTGTCTGTGAGGCACTCTTTAAGGATAAGCAAGAGGAGATCGCGCTTCTACGCTCGACAAAAGCACTTGATTACAACACTATCTTAAAGCGCCTCAGCGGTAAGGACCTATTTGATATCTCTGAGGAGATCGCGACCTCCTGGGAGATGCCCCAGATCGTCATAGACCTGGTGCACGCTGCATCGGGGCTTCATCCTTCAAGTGACACAACAGTCGGTAAGCTTGGCAGATGGATGCATCTTCTACTCTTTTTCGAGCTCTCAAGGGAGAACTATGTCAAAGCGGGACTCAACGATTTCCTTGACTTCGACATCGATTATGTCGAAGCCATCTATGAACCGTTCACTACATTGATGGATGTCCAGTGAGAGCAGTCGTCAAAAACCGTATCGGCGTACTTACCCCTCAGGGTTTCATCGATGGTATCAATGCCCCCTCTTTCCTGACACTTGATGATCTGCGTGCTACAGAACAGCTCAATGTCGACTTACTGCTTATCTCTCTGAAAAAAGTGATATTTTTCAATAGAAATGGTCTGGATATCTTTGTAAAAGCGCTAAACAACCTGCATACAAAGATGAAGGTGGCTGTCGGCTTTTGTGATTATGACCATAAAAAATATAGTGCGATCATGAAGTTCTATGGTAATAAAGTCACATTCTCACTTTTCCGGACCCAGAAGATAGCGGAGTTGTTTGTCGCTTCCAATAAGTCAGAGAGTCATGATGTACTACTATACAACGATGACCCTTCCCAGCGTTCAGCGATGGCCATAGAGCTCTTTGATCACGGACATAATCCTGTCATCGCCCAGAGCCAGAAGGAGTTTAATGAGAAGAAGCAGAACAAGGATGCCTACTATGCCATCATCGATGACACCTACCTCGGTCTTGTCGGTCAAAATATCGCTACCCGGATCACCGGGAATGCCATCATCTATACGTTAAACGGTTTTCTTGATGCCGAGATAGCAGAAGACTTCAATATCTCCTATCATAACAACTCACTCAATGTAGGCTTCCGACTCTTTATCTTCGATGCCTATAAAGTCATCTCGATGAACATCCATGCACTAAACTTCTTTGCGCGCCTCTCCGCTGCTGCAGCAGAGTACAATACGACGATCTGCTTTATCGGACTCTCATTTAAGAAGACACCGGAAACGTTCAAGAACGATCTCGAAGATGCTGGGATCATGTTCTTTGATGAGATGGATGATATCTTAAAAGATAAAGAGATGCTTGAGGAACTTGGTGCCAGTAGTGCCGCCATGGGAAAAAGCAAACGTGCGTTGAACAAGGTCGTCGTCAACGAACTGCCACGCTTCATCGAAGCGACTGTCGCCACTATGGAGATGATGACGAACGCAAAAGCGGTAAAAAAGGCAGCGCAGGTGCAGCTTCTGGACTTAGAGTCGCAAGAAGATAAGATAGCCAGCTCTATCGGTTTCTATGGTGATATAGACGGGATGATCATCCTTGTCTTTCCAAAAGCCATCGCAAAGAAGTCTTGTGAACTGCTTATCGGTGAGGCGACTGATGATATGGAGCAGATACTCGATTCACTTGCTGAGTTTGTCAATATCATCGGGGGTCGTGTCAAAGCACTGCTCTCAGAACAGAAAGTCAAGGTCGACATCACCCTGCCCCGGACCTATCAAAACATCCCCGATCTGCTGGAAGTCATAGCACAAAAACGCGGGGTGCAGGTCGACCTGGCATTTGACAGTGACAGTTTCACCTTCTTTCTCACACGTTGATGGTAAACGGCTCCCCTTAACACTTTCACTTAGCACAGATGGACGATCAGCTAAGCCAAGCCGATCTCATCTCTTTTTCGCTAGAATACGATAAAAATCATCAAGGCCCTTTATGATCGTAGCTCCAAGTGTGCTCTCTGCCGATTTTGGCAACCTCGAACGTGATGTCAAAGCAATATGTGAAGCAGGTTGTGACCTTGTCCATGTAGATGTTATGGACGGTCACTTCGTTCCCAATATGACCATCGGACCCGTCGTCGTCTCTGCCATCGCCAAAGCAGCCACCAAACCACTGGACATCCACCTTATGGTCGAGAACAACACATTTTTTGTAGATCTCTATGCCCCTTTAAAACCGGGTTATATCACCTTTCATATCGAAGAGGAGAAGAACCCACATCGACTTGTCCAGTATATCCGTTCACTGGGTATCAAGGCTGGGGTCGTCCTTAATCCTCATACACCCGCAGAAGCTGTCGAGTATCTGTTGAGTGATCTCGATATGGTCCTTGTGATGAGCGTCAACCCAGGATTTGGCGGTCAAAAGTTCATCCCTACTGTTGTTGAGAAGATAAGACGTCTCAAGACACTTCGTGACAAGATCAATCCTGAGTGTCTCATCGAGATCGATGGTGGTGTCACAAACAACAATATAGAGATGCTTCAAGACGCAGGTGTCGATGTCTGTGTCGAAGGAAGCTATGTCTTCAAACATAAGAGCTTTGAACAGGCTATAGAGAGTCTAAAAGTCTAACGATGCTTTTATCTTTATGCGATCATAGTACAAAGAGAGATGCATGCGAGTAAAGATCTGCGGTATTACCAATCATAAAGATGCGATTCAGGCCATAACAGCTGGAGCAGATGCTCTTGGCTTTGTCTTTTATAAAGCGTCCAAACGCTATATCTCTCCCGAAGAGGCAGCGATCATCATCAAAAAGCTTCCCCCTTTTGTCGAGAAGGTCGCACTCTTTGTCAATGAGGACGCAAATACCATCAATCAGCAATGCAGGCTCTCTGGTGCTACACTTGCACAGATACACTTCGATGCTCCAGACACCCTTTTACAGGAACTCAACGTCCCCTACCTTCGTGTCATACGGGCACAGTCACTCGAATATGTCACTCACTACAGTGATGAGTATCGGCTTGTCGATGCCTTCTGTGAGACTTACGGTGGCTCAGGCAAACGCCTTAACCTTGAGTGGTTTGAGAAGACCGACTGCTCTAAGATCATCCTTGCCGGTGGTTTGAGTCCAGACAATCTGAAAGAACTTTCGAAATATGGTTTTTTTGGTGTGGATGTCAGTAGTGGTGTCGAAGCATCTGCTGGAAAGAAAGACCCCCTCAAAGTCAGTCATTTCGTAGAGCGAGCTAAAGCCTTATGAGATTTAGCCACAAAGCTCTAAACAAGTTATCTAAACAGGGACTCAGCTTTGAGGAACTTGACAAAGAGTTTGAAGAGCCATTCGACCTGGAGATGGAGCTACTTCAAGCACAGGGATTACAGCTTACCCATAAAGAGGAAAAATACTGGTTTGATTCTGCTTTTACTCCTTTAAAGAGTGCGACATTCTGCATCGTGGATATTGAGACCAATGGATCAAAACCACAGAAGCATCAGATCATCGAGATAGGCGCAGTCAAAGTCTGCAATGACAAGATCATCGACCGATTCGAGAGTCTAGTACAGTGTGACAACATCTCATATCATATCAGTGAGATCACCGGGATCACCGTCAAAGACACCAACAATGCCCCGCCTCTCACAGATGTCCTTCGTGAGTTCCATGAGTTCCTGGGTACATCTATCTTTGTAGCCCATGATGTGAAGTTCGACTACAATTTCATCTCTGCTATGATGCAACGCGTTGGACTACTTGAGCTGATGAATCGTTCACTCTGTACCATCGATCTCACCGAACGTACGATCTCATCATACCGCTATGGTCTGGCTTATCTCAATGAGCAACTCGAACTCTATAACGAGGCGACCCATCATCGTGCACTATCAGATGCCATCACAGCTGCAAAACTCTTTAAACATACACTGCAGTATCTTCCCGACGACATCATCACTACTGAAGATCTGATAAATTTCTCTAGAGAGGCAAAACGGTTGAAGCGTCCAAGATTTGATCCGGCGAAGCAAGAGAAAGAAGAGAAAAGTACTCAATAAGGGATGAAGTCATCTTGACTTCAGATGGGAGAACAATAGCATTACGTCAAGCTTCTTGGAAGTTGTTTGCGACGATGTACCCAGAGTGCAAACAGCACGGGCCCGCTGCCGAAACGACCTTAGCGGTCGTGTGACCAGTGCCATTGGTCAGCACTGGTAAGCGTACTAAATGCCGATACCCCCGTCGCTAAAGCGTAAGAGGGGTGCTTGTTCGTTTGGCGTTTTGACTTGAGGAAGAGGTCTAGACGTCCTCTTCAAAAGCACCAACAGACGTAAGTCGGTTGTAGCGCTGTTCCATACGCTCACTCTCGGAAAGTGCTCGTAGTGAAGCCAGCTGAGAGAGGAAGTACTCTTTAAGTGCATTGGCTGCACCCTCTTTATCGCGGTGCGCCCCGATCAATGGCTCATCGATGATATCATCGATAAGATCAAACTCTTTCAGGTCTGAACTGGTCACTTTCAAAGCTTTAGTCGCAGCTTCTACTTTTTTCGGATCGTTCCATAAGATGGCAGCACACCCTTCCGGTGAGATGACACTAAAGACAGAGTAACGCATCATGGCCAGCTTATCCGCTACGCCGATCGCCAACGCACCACCGCTTCCGCCTTCACCGATGACTATCGAGACAGTAGGAGTATTGATCATCGAAAGTTCAAGCAGGTTTCGTGCTATCGCCTCACTCTGATTACGCTCTTCTGCGCCGAGACCAGGGTAAGCACCCGGTGTGTCTATCAGCATCAATATAGGAAGATTGAACTTCTCAGCCATCTTTGCAGCGCGCAGCGCTTTTCTATACCCTTCCGGATGTGGCATACCGAAGTTACGCTTTATCTTGTTCTTGGTACCTCGGCCTTTTTGCTCACCGATGACAAGTACACGTTCTCCACCTATATGACCAAGGTAACATAAGATGGCCGCATCATCTCTAAAATGTCTATCGCCATGGATCTCATACTTGTTGGTCATGATAAGATTGATATAATCAAGAGCATAAGGACGGTCGAGATGACGTGCCAGTTGAAGCTCCTGAAATGGAGAGAGGTTCTTATAGGTCTTAGTCACCTCTTTTTCAAGGTCTTTTTGCAGTATCTCTACCGCGTGCTCATCATGACGGACTTCTGCCGAGATGATATCTTCCTGGATCTGCTTGATCTTCTGTTCAAAGTCTAAATAGATTGCCATCAGTGCTCCTTAAACGATCATACTTTTCTAAAGATGAGCACACCATTGGTACCACCAAAACCAAAGGAGTTACTCATAATAGTAGTCAACTCGGCACTGCGTGCCTCATTTGGTACAACATCGAGATCACAGACAGGGTCTGGTGTCTCATGATTGATACTAGGAGGGATGATACCATCACGCATAGCCAGTACAGCCGTGACAGCTTCAATACCGCCAGCAGCACCAAGACAGTGTCCGATCTGCCCTTTGATAGAGCTCATCGGAGGACAGTTCTCTTTACCACCAAACAGCTCTTTGACAGCCGCTGTCTCATTTTTATCATTGATAGGCGTACTGGTACCATGGGCATTGACATAATCGATCTTAGGACGACCAGCCATCTCATACGCCGCTTTCATAGCACGAAGCGGTCCATCCATACTTGGTGTAGTGATGTGATTCGCATCACCACTCTCACCAAAACCGATGACCTCTGCATAGATGTTTGCTCCGCGTGCTTTTGCACTCTCATACTCTTCGAGTACTAAAGCCGCAGCACCTTCACCCATGACAAAACCATCCCGGCCAGCATCAAATGGACGTGATGCATGCTTAGGGTCATCATTACGTGTAGAGAGTGCTTTCA
>JAUWRZ010000329.1 GCA_030610325.1 Sulfurimonadaceae bacterium
CATCGCATTGCTCTTCTTGATCTTTGGGACAGGCTTTGGTATGGTGATCGTACCATTAAACGCATACATACAGAAAGAGTCGCCCCGTATTCATCTGGGGACGATACTTGCAGGCAACAATTTTATACAGAACATCTTGATGACAGCTTCATTGGCGTTGACGACACTTTTTGCCTATTATGGGCTGAGTGCTTATGGGCTGTTTATCATACTCTCTGTTGTATCTGCAGTCACCTTGGTCTACCTCGTTCGTAAAGAGATGGCGATGTTCTTATGGCTGCTGCTTGAACTCTTTTTCAGGCTGCGTTATAAGGTCGTCTATAAAGGTCTGGAGGCTATTCCCCAAGAGGGTGCACTGCTTTTTCTGGGTAATCATATAAGCTGGATAGACTGGGTCTTGATGCAGTTTCCTCTCGAGCGACGTATGCATTTTATGATGGAACGTTCCATCTATTACTGGCCGCTTTTTCACCGTCTATGGGTCCTGGGTAATGCTATCCCAATGTCATCAAAAGCTTCAAAAGATGCGTTTGCAAAAGCAAGAGAACTGATAGCCGGTAAAGAGATGGTGACACTTTTTCCCGAAGGTGCCATAAGCCATACCGGAGAGCTGGGTAAGTTCTACAGAGGTTTTGAACTGGTCGCAGGTAGTTACGATGGGCATATCATCCCGTTTTACATCGATGGGATGTACGGCTCTTACCTATCACGCTCAAAGGGACATCACGCTGCGAAGTATTCCTGGTTCCGACGGGTGGTCACCATCTCTTTTGCACCTCCCATCTCGTTACAGAGCAAGGCAGATGAAGTACGTAATACGATCATAAAATCAAAGGATGAAGATGGCACTAAATAAACCAAAATATTCACTGTATAAAAATGGGCGTTATGCTGTAGAGGGCTTTATCGAGTTAGTCCAAAACGAGAGCTCTTTCAAGCTTCAGGTCCTGATGTTTGTCGTCTTGACTGTCGTGGCCTGGCTGCTGCCGATCACTTTTGTCTATAAGGCGATACTCAGCCTCTCGCTTTTCATCCCTATCATGGCTGAAGTGGCGAACAGCTCCATCGCGCGTGTCGTGGATCTGGTGACGACTGAGTATCACATCCTGGCAAAACGGGCTAAAGATGCAGGAGCGACTCTGGTCTTTCTCAGTCTTTTTCTGACAGGCGGTATCTGGCTGAGTGTGCTTGCATTGGCATTTGGATATGTAAAGTAAAGGTAGTAACTAATGGCAACAGTATTGATAATCGGAGCAGGTGGAGTAGGTGGTGTAGTCACACATAAGTGTGTCATGAACAGTGAGGTCTTCACAAAGATCGTCCTGGCAAGCAGACGGATAGAGAGCTGCAAGAAGATCCAAGATCAGCTCCCTGCAGGCTCTATCGAGATAGCACAGGTCGATGCTGATAATACGGATGAGACAGCCGTACTTATAGAGAGAGTCGGTGCCGATATCGTCATCAATGTCGCCTTGCCTTATCAGGACCTGACCATCATGGATGCCTGCATCAAGACTAACACCCCTTATCTTGACACGGCCAACTACGAACATCCTGATGAGGCCAAGTTCGAGTATAAAGAGCAGTGGGCCAAAGATGATCGCTTCAAAGAGGCAGATATCATGGGGCTGCTTGGTTCCGGTTTTGATCCCGGTGTGACCAATGTCTTTTGTGCCTATGCGCAGAAGCACTATTTTGATGAGATCCATACCATCGATATCCTTGACTGTAATGCCGGTGATCATGGTTACGCGTTTGCGACAAACTTCAATCCGGAGATCAACCTTCGTGAAGTGAGTGCGAAAGGCCGGTATTGGGAAGAGGGCAGCTGGATAGAGACTGACCCTATGGAGATCCATATGTCGTGGGACTATCCGGAGGTCGGCCCTAAAGAGAGTTATCTGCTCTATCATGAGGAGATGGAGTCACTGGTACAACATATCAAAGGGCTCAAACGCATCCGTTTCTTTATGACCTTTGGTGAGAGTTATCTGATGCATATGAAAGCCCTTGAGAACGTGGGTATGCTTGGCATCCAAGCGGTAGAGCATAAAGGGCAGAAGATCGTCCCTATTGAGTTCTTAAAGACACTGCTGCCAGACCCTGCTTCACTGGGCCCGCGGACTAAAGGCAAGACTAACATAGGGATCGTCGCCGAAGGGCTTAAAGATGGAGAGAAGCGAAAGATCTATATCTACCAGATCAGTGATCATGAAGCCTGTTATAAAGAGGTCCAGTCTCAGGCTGTCTCCTATACGACAGGTGTTCCGGCGATGATCGGGGCCAAGTTGATGCTTGAAGATCGATGGAGCGGCAAGGGTGTGTTCAATATGGAACAGTTCGATCCCGATCCGTTTATGGATGAGTTGAATACGCAGGGCTTGCCATGGAAGGTCATCGAACTTGATCGATAAAGGCTGATGCTATGAACAGTCAAGATATAGCGCAGATACTAACACCATGTTATGTCTGTGAAGAGCAGCTGCTTGAAGCGAATCTCAAACTCTTAAAGCGTGTCAGTGATGAGAGTGGTGCCAAGATCATTTTAGCGCTTAAAGGTTTTGCGATGTGGTCTACTTTTGACCTTGTCGGCAGTTACCTTGATGGCTGTACAGCAAGTGGTCTGTATGAAGCCAGACTGGCCCGTGAGGAGATGGACAGAGAGGTCCACACCTACTCTCCGGCTTTTAAAGAGGAGGATATTGATGAGATCGCGATGATCTCAGATCACATCGTCTTTAATACCCCATCACAACTTCAACGATTCTCTGATCGTGTCAAAGAGCTGAACCCATCGGTCTCGCTCTCTTTACGTGTGAACCCGGAGGTCTCATCATCCCCGGTAGACCTCTATAATCCCTGCGCACTTTACAGTCGCCTCGGTACTACACTGAAAAACTTTGACTCTTCTCTACTCGATGGCCTTGATGGGCTGAACTTTCATGCCTTGTGTGAGCAGAACGTAGACGCACTTGAAGCGGTGCTTTTGAGTTTTGAAGCGAAGTTTGGTGACTACATCGATGGGATGAAGTATGTCAACTTTGGGGGAGGTCATCACATCACCCGGAGCGATTATGATGTAGATCGTCTCATTCGGCTTATCCGTGACTTTAGAGCACGCCACGATGATATCGAAGTCTATCTAGAACCGGGTGAAGCAGTTGGATGGCAGACGGGTGTCTTGGTAGCGACAGTTCTGGATGTGATGCATAACGGCATCGATATCGCTATCCTTGACATCTCGGCAGAAGCGCATATGCCTGATACCCTTGCGATGCCGTATCGGGCGGATGTCCGAGGCGCGGGTGC
>JAUWRZ010000512.1 GCA_030610325.1 Sulfurimonadaceae bacterium
CGGTACCGCGATAATGACGGAGAGCTGCATCATCAATGACAATCGTAATCCGGATGTGAGTAAAGAGGATATTGAACAAGAGCTCAAGAGCCTGTTGGGACTGGAGAAGATCATCTGGCTGGAGGGGATAAAAGGCAAAGATATCACCGATGGCCATACCGACTTCTATGCCCGTTTTGCCAAAGAGGGAGTCGTTGTCGTCAACCGTGATGATGATCCTGAGTCTTACGACTATGAGGTGACAAGAAAGAACATAGCGATGCTACAGGCCGCTACGGACTCAAAAGGCAATCCTCTTGAACTCATCATCATGGCGACTCCCGATATCATCGATGAGAGTTATGGAGTCGATGACTTTGCCGCCGGTTATGTCGGGTACTATGTCTGTAATGGTGCCATCATCATGCAAAGTTTTGGAGACCCGACAGCCGATCAGGATGCCAAAGAGGCACTTGAACTTGCTTTTCCAGACAGGGTGATCGAGCAGATCGCGATAGACGGTATCGCTTCCGGAGGCGGGTCTATACACTGCGCGACACAGCAGGAGTATCAGAAGCTATAGCTCCTCTGTCCCTATACCAGTCACGATCATGACGATCTCGACCTCATCCTTTCGGAGTGTCTCACTGTCTTCGAGCTGATACATACCATTGCTCTTTACTCTGGACTCTATCAGGTCAAGCGCTTTCGTGATATCGGCAAAAGGGTACTCAGGGTGAAACCGGATATGGACCAGAAGGCGTCTGGCGATCTGCTCACTCTGGAGTGTCGCGTTCAAAGCAAAGGTAGCTGCTATACTTGCCGCACTTTCGCCCTGGGCGTAGGCACTGGCAAAAGATGCCACTGCCTCATCACGGACCAGTGACTTAATATCAGAGAGACCCAGGTCTATCTCACAATGTGAGAGCAGTATTCCCTTTAACATCTCGATAAGTCGTACTGGCACCTCATCTGAGAATAGACTGGTATCTTCTGGCCTCATGATCTTCTCTGCTGCGTCGAGTAGAAGCTCTGTGTTGATAACAGTTATCTCGTTCTCACTCATCGCTCCCTCCTCTAATTAAGTCAAGACGCCCCTCTTTGAGCTCTGAGTATATATCGGAAAGCATCTCTCAATACTGTAGAGCAGATCCATATTTTCTCTTATTTAGTATCTACTATAACAGACCGATACATCTTTCATCTATAGTCAGGCAGCTTCTAATAGATGATATTAAAGCTCACATAGGGGCCATGCCAAAGGTCATAACGTGACATCTCCAGGATCAGGCTGTCGGCATCGGTCTCTGACTTATCAGACTGCCCCATACCACTTAATGAGCCTCGCAGATGATAACCAGCGCTCACTGAGTAGCCAAGTCCGCGAAATGCTTTAAAGCGTTGCTGATAGATGTAGCCGACATCGATACTCCCATCAAGAGCGAATGAGTAGGTACTATCATCGATAGACTTACCGGTACTACTCTCGACCTCACGCTCTGTCTGCGATGAGAGGTCATAGACGCCCACTCCGACCCCACCCATCGCCTGGATATAAAAACGGGACATATCGGTCTCATAACGTCTAGCATAGGAGATCTCATCATAACCAAAGACAAACTCGTAGGTCCTGATCTTAAACGCATCATCCAGCGCTACACGTTCTATGTTTTTGGAACTATTGGAGAAACCGACAGCCGAAGGGGTGGTATGACTGCTGTACTCTCCGCCAAAGTACCATCCGCGCTCGAACATATTGAGCACACTGAACCTTTTTAGTTTGGATGAGAACTCTTTCTGCGTACCATC
>JAUWRZ010000426.1 GCA_030610325.1 Sulfurimonadaceae bacterium
AGTGGGTAATGACCTCTCCACGCCAATGTCAAAGTACAATTTCGCAGGTGTCAAGCCCGGAGAGAGCTGGTGTCTATCAGTGCCCCGTTTTGCTCAGGCTGTAAAAGATGGCAAGGCTCCGCAGATATTCATCCACTCCACCCATCAGGCCATGCTTCAACTTATCGACCTGGAGACTTTAAAAGAGTATGCGTTAGATCTCTAAAAGATGATACTGCATATCCCCTACTCCAATATAGACACGACAGATACGACCTCAAAGCTTTTCAAGCATCCTACTGCTGCGAAGATCACATCTCCAAATAGCGCACTGACTGGTGATATTAAGAAATATGAATCCTTCCTGATCAAAGCCATAGAAGAGGAGAAAGAGAAGATCGGTTCAGCGCTTATCATCGACTGTAAGACCTTCACTCCTGATGATGAGAAGCAGGCCAGAGCTTATCCCGATATCTACATCGGCAGTGACCCTTTTCATACTCCTCTGGCTTTACTGTTTAGCGCAGTCAAACATTTTCGTGATCGTGGCTATAGTGTAAAAGTCAATGCCCCTTTTAGCGGTACTTTTGTCCCTATGAGGTATTTTAAAACTGATAGACACGTATGTTCGATGAGGATAGAAGTCAACCGTGACTTATATAAAGATGCACTGGAACCACTCCAGAGTGACCTCAGCTCATGGCTTACAGGTTATTTGGAAAAGGAGTAGACTACGCAGGAGGTAACGACTAAGGTGTCATGATGTCTATCTGCGCTTGCTGGAACGCTGGCCTCGACTCTTTGATCGAGACTCACTACTCTTTTTTTTAGGTGCAGGGCTTTTTTTCTGATAACTCTTACCCCTGCGCTGCCCAGTAGGTCTCGCCACTTTTTTTCCTTTTGCTTGTGCAACAGGCTCGGACCACTCGTCGTGAGTCTCGACTCTTTCAATAGTATGTTTGATTAGCTTCTCAATATCTTTTAGCAGTCCAAACTCCTCATGCGAGACTAAAGAGAGGGCAAGCCCTTCGTTCCCCGCACGACCCGTACGGCCGATGCGGTGGACATAGTCCTCAGCGACCTTGGGCAGGTCGTAATTCACGACATGAGGAAGCTTGTCGATATCCAGACCCCTTGCCGCGATATCGGTAGCTACCAGAACACGGACACGCCCCTCTTTAAAGCCCTCAAGGGCCCGGGCTCTTGCTCCCTGCGTCTTATCACCATGAATAGTCTCCGTTATAAGACCATCAAGTCTAAGCTGTTTGGTAAGCTCATCGGCACTTAGTTTTGTCGTAATAAAGACCAGTACCTGTTCCCAGCGCCTCGAGCCGATGATGTAGGAGAGATGCGCCTGTTTGTGTTCCATGTTTACAAGATGGATCTCCTCTCTTACCTCATGGGGTGAGGTGTTACGTGCAGAGACTTCTACCTGTACCGGTTTGTTCAAGATCCCACCAGCGAGCTTTCTGATCTCCGCAGAGAAGGTAGCCGAGAAGAGGAGGTTCTGCCGCTTCTTGCGCAGCAGTGAGATGATCTCACGGATATCAGGGATAAAACCCATATCCAGCATCCTATCAGCTTCATCAAGGACCAGGAACTCTACTGAGGAGAGGTCGACGACTCTCTTCTTGACAAGATCAAGCAGTCGTCCCGGTGTAGCGATGATGATGTCTACTCCCTCTCTGAGCTTAGTGATCTGAGGGTTAAAAGAGGCACCGCCATAGATGACGACACTGTTCAGAGGAAGATGTCTACCGTAGGTCTCGACACTCTTTCCGACTTGAATAGCCAGTTCCCGCGTAGGCGCCACGATCAGTGCCCGTACACGTTTTTTCTCACTTTGCTCTTTGGCTTTACTGAGAAGTTGTAGCATCGGCAAGGTAAACCCCGCTGTCTTACCTGTACCGGTCTGAGCACTTGCAAGGATGTCTTTACCAGAGAGGATGACAGGGATCGCCTGTTTTTGGATGGGAGTGGGTCGTGTATAACCCTCATCTGAGATGGCCTGGAGCAGTTCGGTCGACAGACCGAGAGAATCAAATGACATAAAAAGTTCCTTGCTTAAGTGGTCGCTATGCGAAGATAGGCCGTACTGGATATCTGTTCGTGGATACGTTTGAAAGCTTACAAGGTGCAAGCCATAATATAGGGCACCTCTAAATAATGGCAAATTATAGCGAAATAGATAAGACCTCGAGCTGGAAACCCTGCCAATATTTTGCTACTATTTCAAGATGAACAGACAAGAGATAGAGAACCGATTTTTTATAGCCGCTTATGAAGCAGGTGCAGAACGTACTCCGGTACCGACATGGGCCGCTCAAGAAGAGAACCCAGTTGACTTAGATGAGATGCATGATACGACCGTACAACGCATCAAAGTCGACACCGTCCCGGGTGCCTTTCAACTTTTAGATGTCCTGGGGAAAAGTGAGTGCACCAGGCTTATCGAAGCGACAGAGCATCTCGGTTATACCCAAGATGCCTCAGTCTCCCTTCCCAGAAGTGTACGCCACAACGAGAACTTTGTCTGGGTAGTCGATGAGAGCACTCACGACATCATCTGGAATAGAGTCGAAGACTTTATGCAAGACCATCAAAATATCTTTGATGGCAAAAAGC
>JAUWRZ010000412.1 GCA_030610325.1 Sulfurimonadaceae bacterium
CGATGACATCCAGACTGCTGCAAAGAAGTACTTTGACTTTAGCCGCTCGACTACTATTATTTTAAGAAAGGAACCAAAATGAACCACCTCACCGGTGCCATGACGGCACTGATCACCCCGATCAAGAACAACAAGCTAGATAGCGAAGGCTATGCACGTCTTATAAAACGCCAGATAGCTAACGGCATCACTACTGTCGTACCTGTAGGCACGACAGGCGAAAGTTCCACCCTGAGCCACAGCGAGCATAAAGAGTGTATTGCCATCGCAGTCGATGCCTGTAAAGGGACAGATGCGACCGTTCTTGCCGGAGCGGGAAGTAATGCCACAGCTGAAGCAATAGACCTTGCCCAGTTCGCTCATCATGAAGGCGCAGATGCCATCTTGTGTGTCACTCCTTACTACAACAAACCTTCTCAAGAGGGGCTCTATCAGCACTACAAAGCGATCGCTACTGCTACTGAACTGCCGGTGATGCTTTACAATGTGCCGGGACGTACTGCAGTAGATATGAACACCTCTACGGTCAAACGTCTCTATGATGACTTTGAGAACATCTACGCCATCAAAGAGGCGACTGGTTCCATGGAGCGTACTGTCGAACTATTGGCAAAGATCCCGGGCCTTAAAGTCATAAGCGGTGATGATGCCATCAACTACCCACTGATGGCTTCTGGCGCACATGGGACCATCTCAGTCACGGCTAACCTTCTACCAAATAAGATCGCCAAACTGGTCAAAGCAGCCGAACGCGGTGACCTTAAAGAGGCAAAACGCATCAACGACAAGCTCTATGACATCAACTCTGTCATGTTCGTCGAAGCCAACCCTATCCCGATCAAGGCAGCTATGTATATCGCCGGCCTGATCGACACACTCGAATACCGACTGCCGCTGGTACCACCAAGCAGTGAGAACATGAAGCGCATCGAAGCGGTCATGAAACACTATGAGATCCCAGGAGTATAGAGCATGAAAGATAAAGTACTGTTCATAAGCGGCGGCACACGCGGAATCGGCAAAGCCATCGTCTACGCTTTTGCCGAAAAAGGGGCTGACGTAGCCTTCACCTACAACTCAAACGACGCAGTCGCCAATGAGATCATCGCTGATGTAGAAAGTAAGTATGGTATCAAAGCCCGTGCATACGCACTAAACATCCTTGAGCCGACTACCTATAAAGATGTGTTCAAGCTCTTTGATGAGGATTTCGATCGCATCGACTACTTCATCTCTAATGCGATCATCTCAGGCCGCGCCGTTGTCGGTGGTTTCGGTCCGTTCATGCGCCTGAAACCAAGAGGCCTTGACAACATCTGGACAGCCACAGTAGACGCTTTTGTCGTCGGTTCTCAAGAAGCGGCAAAACGTATGGAAAAGACAGGCGGCGGATCGATCATCTCGATGAGTTCTACCGGTAACCTTGTCTATACACCTCACTACGCAGGTCATGGCTCCAACAAAGCCGCTGTCGAAGCGATGGTCCGTTACGCAGCTGCAGAACTTGGCGAGAAAGGCATCCGTGTCAACGCAGTCAGCGGTGGTCCTATCGATACCGATGCGCTTAAAGCCTTCCCTAACTACGAAGAGGTCAAATCAGAAGTCGTCAGACGTTCACCGCTTAGCCGTATGGGTGACGCGACCGACCTTACCGGAGCTTGTCTCTTCCTCTGTTCAAATGAATCCTCATGGCTTACTGGTCAGACTATCGTCATTGACGGTGGTACGACATTTATGTAAGTAGAGCGTATTGATGCTTAACCTTCCAAACACCCTTGCTTCCCTTCGCATCATCATCGCTCCGGTGATGTTCTGGATCTTACTCAGTCCGGAACTCTTTACCGACAATGGTATGCATATAAGCTGGAGCTACTACACAGCCTCACTACTTTTTGTCCTGGCAAGTATCACCGATTTCTTTGATGGCTATATCGCACGACAGTGGGACCAGAAGACTGTACTTGGTGCGATCTTGGACCCACTCGCTGACAAGATGCTTGTCCTCGCCGCTTTTCTAGGTCTGATGCTTAACGGCGATGCTTCTGCCTGGGCGATCTACATCATCATCGTAAGAGAGCTCTTCATCACCGGTATGCGGACCATGGCGGTAAGTGAAGGCATCGATGTAAGTGCATCCTGGGCTGGAAAAGTAAAGACGGTCGTACAGATGATCGCTATCGGTTTCTTGATGATGCACTGGCCTTTTGGGACCGAACTTCTCTGGTTTGCTGTCGCATTGACACTCTACTCCGGCTTCGAATATCTTGTCGGTTTCTCACGGGCATCTAAGGAGCAAAATTGAGTTGGATGATCTCCCTCGCCGTCCTGTCGGCACTTATCTTTTTTCACGAACTCGGTCACTACGCCGCAGCACGTCTTATGGGCGTCTATGTCGAAGTCTTCAGCATCGGCTTTGGTAAGAAGATCGCCGGATTTCGCTGGTTGGACACAGACTGGCGTATAGCAGCCATCCCGCTTGGCGGTTATGTCAAGATGAAGGGCCAGGACGATATGGACCCGGCATCGGCAAACAATGACAACGACAGTTATAACTCCAAGACACCTGTTCAGCGGATCTTCATACTCTTAGCCGGACCGGCAGCCAACTTTGTACTCGCCTTTTTTCTCTATCTGGCCATTGGCTTTGGCGGTCCACAGGTCCTCTCTCCTGTCGTCGGTAAGATAGTAGAGGAGTCCCCTGCTGCC
>JAUWRZ010000136.1 GCA_030610325.1 Sulfurimonadaceae bacterium
GAAACGTTTTTCAGCGTTAGCTAAAGAGCTGGATGTGGTACTTCCCGTAAGCTATTTTGAGAAAGACGACCAGAACTACTTTAATGCTCTGGTGGTCATCGATGCAGATGGTACTATCTTGAGTAATTACCGTAAGACACATATCCCTGACGGCCCTGGATATGAGGAGAAGTTCTATTTCAGACCGGGTAATACCGGCTTTAAAGTGTGGCAGACCCGTTATGCTAAGATCGGTGTGGGGATCTGTTGGGACCAGTGGTTTCCCGAGACGGCTCGTGTTTTGGCCCTGATGGGGGCCGAGCTTATCTTCTATCCGACAGCGATCGGTAGTGAACCGGAGATCCATCTCGATTCGAAAGAGCACTGGCAGCGGGTACAGATGGGACACGCTGCGGCTAACATGGTCCCAGTCATCGCGGCAAACCGTTTTGGAGTAGAGCAGGGTGAGAGTTGTGCACTGACCTTTTACGGCTCCTCTTTTATGACTGACCATACCGGGGCAAAGATCGCAGAAGCTTCACGAGAAGAGGAGTCGATCATAAGTGCTTCGTATGACCTCGAAGCTATTGAGAAAGAGCGGCGCTACTGGGCACTTTTTCAAGACCGACGGCCTGAGTATTATGAGCAACTAGTGCTGCCAATATAAGAGCTAATGTCACAAGTGCAGGAAAAAATACTATAATTCTCTCAATGAGTCGTAGATAAGGAATATAAATGACAGTCTTTCAGTTACTATTGTTAGGGGCAACAGCGTTCTTTGCCTATAGGATCTATGAACATATCCAGTCACTTCAAGAGCCTGTTAAGGGTGAAGCCGCACCAAAACGGGTGGCACCATTTGACCCTGAAGCATTAATAGAAGCGGCTGATAAAGCCTATGAGGCCTCTGATCTTGGAAAAGCAAAAGCACTGCTGGCAGAAGCCGATGTCAAGATGCCTGATAATCCGGAGATATTGAACAGACTGGGTTTCATCCTGGCAAAAGAGGGTGAGGTGGAAAGGGCCATCGAGCACTACCAAGCCTCTTTAAATATCGATGAGGGTGATGATATAGTCCATAATGCCATAGCAACGCTTTACCGTGAGAAGGGTGATCTTGTAGGTGCGAAAACACATTACGAGAGTGCTTTGTCTATTGATGATGAGTATGAGGTGACTTACTTTAATTATGCCAACTTGTTGGTAGATATGGGTGAATCGGAGCGTGCAAAAGTGATGTATGAGAAAGCGTTAAAGATCAAACCTGACTTTATGCAGGCGAAGTTTGAGCTGGATAAACTCGTATGAACCCAAACGGGCAAAAACGTCTTGCCGTCTTGATCGATGCAGACAACTCTCAGTCGCAGATCATCGAGGGACTGCTCGATGAGATCGCGCAGTATGGCGTGGCAAGTGTCAAGCGGATCTACGGGGACTGGACAGGTACGCAGTTAAAAGGTTGGAAGAACCTGTTACTTGAACATGGCATCCATCCGATGCAGCAATTTGCCTATACCACAGGAAAAAACGCGACAGATACCGCTATGATCATCGATGCGATGGACCTGCTCTATACCAAGAACTTTGACGGTTTCTGCATTGTCTCGAGTGACAGCGATTTTACCCGTCTGGCCAGTCGTATCCGTGAATCGGGACTGATGGTCTATGGCTTTGGCGAGCAGAAGACGCCAAAGCCTTTCATGAGTGCCTGTGATAAGTTCACCTATACGGAGAACCTGCGTCTGGATAAGACTGTGCGTAAAGAAGAGGTAAAGAAAGCGGAGGTGGACAAACGCCTTGAGTCTTTGCTACGACACGCAGTCGAAGACACGGCAGATGAGTCGGGCTGGTCTTATCTGGGTACGATCGGACAGAACATCCTGAACAAGATGCCTGAGTTTGATCCACGAAACTATGGGTACCGTAAACTGGGTGAACTTCTTGAAAGTACAGGACTCTTTGATTTTAAATCGTCTGATCCCTTCTCGACTTCGCAGGCTGTCTATATCCGCTGTAAACGAAAAAGAAGAGGTGCCCGAAGATGAAAATAGCAGATATCTATCATCATCTCGATGAACTCTCACCTTTTGAACTTCAAGAGTCCTGGGACAACTCCGGCCTGCTCGTCGGTGATTTTTCGCAAGATGTCAGTCAGATCGTCGTCAGTATCGATCTCGATGAGGAGCTGGTCGAACAGATGGATGAGGATACGCTGGTCATCACCCATCATCCTGTCATCTTTGGCGGGCTCAAACAGTTACAGTTCAATCAATACCCCGCGCGACTTCTGCGTATGATGATCCGTAAAAATATCTCAAATATCGCTATGCATACCAATTTCGACCAGACACACCTGAACGCTTATGTCGCTGAAGAGGTGCTTGGTTATAAGATAAGTGAGAAAAATGGTTTTGTTGCCTACCTGGATGTGAACGAGCCATTCAGGACTTTTGCTGCCAAGGTGGCAAAGGCTTTTGGCATCGATCATCTTCGTATGGTCGAGTGCCATGATGAGGTAAAGCGTGTGGCACTGACAACGGGTTCAGGGGCCTCACTCATGCATGCTATCGAAGCGGACTGTTTCTTGACGGGTGATATAAAATATCATGATGCGATGGAAGCGAAGAGCATCGGATTGTCGATGATCGATATCGGACACTATGAAAGTGAGCGCTATTTTGGCGATATCTTAGCCCCCTATTTGGAAAATTTAGGTTTAGGCGTTATAATCTCACAATCTAAAAACCCCTTTACCTATCTTTAAGTCTTAGAGACTCTCTATTTCAAAGTAGTGTGGGTATATGCAATCCTAAAAGGAACTTGATGAACAAACACCTTCAGCAACTTATCGATCTATCAAAGGTCGATAAAGAGATCGATGCTTTCGAACCACAGATCGAAGAAGCAAACTATAAGTATGAAGCCGTAGTGGCAACGAGAGAGAACCTTGCTTCTGAGATCGCGACACTTGAGAGCGAGACTAAAGAGGAAGAGCTGAAAAAACAGAAGAACGAGCTGCATCTGGCTGAGCTCTCTGCAAAACTCGAAGAGAACAGCAAGAAAAGTGCTGAGATCAAGACTGAGCGTGAGATGAAGTCACTTCAACTTGAAGAGGAGATCGCAAAAGAGCAGGTCACTTTCGCTAACGAGGAGATCGCTCGTCTTGAGAAAGTGATCGATACCAAGAGAGACAAAAGCAGTGAACTGCAGACACAGATGGATGAGATCGAGAGTAATCTGACCTCTATCAAAGAAGAGGTAGATACCAAGCTCGCAGAGATCGACAAGAAACGTCAGGTCGTCTTTGGTAAAAAAGAGAAGCTGGTCTCGGGTATGAACCAAAAGGGACTTTCGTTTTATCAGAAGATCCGTCGCTGGGCAAAGAACACTACAGCGGTACCGGTCAAGAAACAGGCTTGTATGGGCTGCTATATGGTCATCAGTGACAAGGTCTATACTGAAGTCATCAAGGGTGAGGAGATCACTACCTGTCCACACTGTGGCCGTATCCTCTACCTTGAGAAAGAAGACATGCCTCAAGAGGCGTAATTGAAGCCTTTTACGCTCCTTTATGCGTCTATCTCAGTGCTGCTCTATTTGGCAGCACTGCCACTCATACTCCTGCTATCGCTAAGACCAAAATACAGAGAATCCATCCCAGCCCGTTTTTTCTTACGTTCGAACCGATCGTTTACGAAGCCTGGTATCTGGTTCCATGTCTGTTCACTTGGTGAAGCAAGAGCACTCGGACCTGTGTTGGAGCGTCTGAAAGAGCGACAGATCAACATCACGACGACGACCCATACAGGTTTTACGGAAGCCTCGAAATACAAGGCGGATGTGCGCTACCTGCCTTATGAGATGTTCTTACCGTTTTGGGTAGGAAGAGAGGATGTCGTCGTCGTCTTAGAGGCGGAGTTTTGGTATCTGCTGTTTGCTGTAGCCAAAGCGCGAGGAGCCAGACTACTGCTGCTAAACGCAAGGATCTCTGAGCGAAGTCTTCCGAAATACATGAAGATGCGTTGGCTATATAGCCGTATGCTGGCCTATGTAGATACGGTATACTGCCAGAGTGAAGAGGACAGAGTACGTTTCATAGGACTCGGTGCCTCCAATGTGGAAGTGATAGGCAATATCAAGCTCGCGCAGAAGATCAGTGCGACAAGAGAGTATGAACGGCCTGATAGTGAGGTCATCGTAGCAGCAAGTACGCATGAGAGTGAAGAAGAGCCGATGATCAGGGCTTATCTTGACTATGTAAAGAGGCATAAGAGCCGTCTTATCGTCGTGCCGAGGCATCCAGAACGTTTTGGAGCTGTCTGGGAGATGATAGAGAAGATGGCTGATGGACGTAGTACGTCGCGATGGAGCAAAAGCAAGTCTTTTGAGGCAGATATCACTCTGCTCGATGCCATGGGTGAGCTGAACAATATCTATGCCATCAGTGATGTCGCCATCCTTGGTGGTGCGTTTAAAGCAGATGTGGGTGGACATAACCCGCTTGAACCGGCGCATTTTGGCTGCAAGATCATCACTGGAAAGCACGCGTTTATGCAGCAGGAGCTTTTCAAGTATGTGCATGATGTACAGATAGTGGAGCCTGAAGAGCTCACAGATGCCCTGGTCAGGGCTAAAAGTATGCGGGGATCGCATGTCGATGAGGACATAGATCTTGACACCGTAATAGATGAGATAAAGAGAGAAGATGAGAAAACGTGATGCAAGCGAGAGACGTAACAGCTATAAGAAAAAAGAGGCTAAAGAGAAGGTGAAGTCCAAGGCTTTTGCCAAGGCTGACGCCAAAAGAAACACGCAAAAAAAGAGTTACCTGGAGAGTGTTGCCAAACGTGCCGCGATGTTTGAGAGTGAGTCTGGCGAGTACGCTTCTGGTTCAGGACGAAGAGCCGCAAGCAAAGTGAAGACGGAAAAAGCCTATAAACTTGTCGCTGTACAAGAGGGTATCTCCAATGCACAGGGTAAAGCGATGATCGATCGCGGTCTGGTCTACGTCGGTAATAAGAAGGTGATGATAGCCCGTGGTGAGCTTCCTGTAGACACCGACTTCATCGTTCAGCAGGTCGAGAAAGCAAGGTCTATCTTTGAGAACGATGACCTTATCGTAGTCGATAAGCCGGCTTTTGTCAATGCGGATGAGATCGAACGCCAATTCTCCGGAGCACGCCTGCTGCATCGTCTTGACAGAGAGACCAGTGGGGTATTGATGCTGGTGAAGAACGAGGAGTTCCGTACGAAAGCGATCAAGGCCTTCAAGGAAGATGAGGTCTATAAAGAGTACGTAGCCTGGATAGAGGGTGTCTTTATCGATGAGATAATGGTCGATAAAGCGATCTTGACTGAAAAACGCGGGAACAAGGCCTACTCAAAGATCTCAAAAAACGGCAAGCCTGCAAGAAGTGAGTTCTATCCTGTCGAAGTAAACGGTAAGCGATCAAAGATCAAGATCATCATCCATGAGGGAAGGACGCACCAGATCCGTACCCACCTTCGCTCTGTCAATTTCCCTATTGTAGGTGATGAGATGTATGGCGGAAGACGCTACCGACGTGTCATGCTGCATGCGAAAAAAGTGAAGCTTCTGGGTATGACCTTTGAAGCCAAAGAACCAAAGGTATTTGCTCACCTCTCCACATAAAAGTCTATTTTTTACAGATCCCCATTTTATAAAAGCATTCGTTTTACATCGAATGCTCAACTATGCAAAACATCTTTTGATGTTGCCTCGTCTCTTTTTCAGAAAAATTGACAGTCAACTCAGCGGTGTGACATTAATAGAATATCTTCTAATCAGTTATGATATAATTATCACATATATATAAAGGATGGACTTGTATAGATGGAATGAGGATAAAAACAGTATTTTAAAGTCGACAAGAGGCTTTAGTTTTGATGATGTAGTGGAGGAACTCACAAAAAATGGTGTTCTTGACAACTATAAACATCCAAATACTGAAAAATATCCAAATCAATATATCTACGTCATCTCACTTGGTGGATATGTCCATTATATACCGTATGTATACGACGGAGAAGATATATTTTTAAAAAACGTCATACCAAGCAGGGTGTTAAATAAGAAGTATGATAAGGAGTAAGTGATGACATATACGGATGATGAACTTGAGATC
>JAUWRZ010000531.1 GCA_030610325.1 Sulfurimonadaceae bacterium
ATCCCGACAAAGAGATCATCTACTACATCCTGCCTCAGGCATGGGTATGGAAGAAGAAGCGGATCCCGGTACTCGAACGCACCATCGATCGCCTTGCCTCGATCTTGCCTTTTGAGAAGGATCACTACAGCGAAAGCGCTCCCATCGAATATGTCGGTCATCCACTTCTCGATGAGATCACATATTTTAAAGAGGAGCTCAAGGGAAACGGCAAGATCGTCTTTATGCCCGGAAGCCGCCCTTCTGAGATCACTAAACTGATGCCTATCTTCAGAGAGGTCCAAAAACGTATTGATAAGCCAGCTCTTATCGTGATCCCCGACTTCTTTGATAAAGCCAAGGTCGATAAGCTCTATGGCGATCTCAGCGGTTTTGAACGCACCGGGGATGCCCATAAAGCACTCTATGAGTCTGACTTTGCCTTCATCTGCAGTGGTACAGCCACACTCGAAGCCTCACTGATAGGTATCCCTTTCACACTGGTCTTTATAGCCAAGCCTTTTGATTATTTCCTCGGCAGACTCCTACTCAAGATCGACTATGCCGGTCTGGGTAACATCATGTTCACTCAGTTCAATGACCATGCACTGCATCCTGAGTTTATCCAAGACGACGTCACCGTCGAAAACCTTTTGAACTCATACCATGAGTATGACAGTGAGCAGTATTTCAAAGACTCAAAAGCACTCAAAGGTTACTTGCGACATGGAAGTTCCGCTCATGTCGCTGCAATGATCGAAGAAAAAGGCTAGAAGAGGAGTATACTTATATCATCCGATCTTAGAGAGTACTCCTATGAAAAAACTCCTTCTTATCCTTCCCCTGACATTCGTACTGCTATTTGCTGAAAAGATCTACTCAATCACAGAACTCGAAGTACTCGAAGAGCGTGTCCATGAAGTCGCGTCCCAAAAAGCCGCAGATGGTCTGTTAAAGATCTATTTTGAACATGGTGAACTTAAGACAGAAGTGCACTTTAAAGATGGTTGGTCTGAAGGCATCGAGAAGAAGTTCTACCCTACCGGTCTTTTGGCTTCTGCTGTGCCATTTGTCCATGGAAAAGAGCATGGTGTCGCAAAAAAATACTATGAGACCGGAGGGCTACGGTTCGTGACTATCTTTGAAGATGGTCTGAAAGAGGGAGTCTCTAAAGAGTACTACCCCGAAGGCCATATGAAGTCAGAGATACGTTTTGAGAAGGGAGAGGCTGTAGAGGGGCACAAATATCTTGAGAACGGCACCAAGAAAAATATTCCCAAAGAGCTGTTAAAGTGGATCCAGCCCAATAGCGGGCTATTTTAACGTAGGACCTACAGTTTGTTCAGGTTCTTAAGGAACTCTTCAGCTCCCTGGTAACCGATAATATCACGTCCTTCGATCTGCTCACCTTTCTCATCAAAGAAGATGATGCCCGGAGGGCCAAACAGTCCAAACTCTTTTGTCAACTCTTTCTCATCGTCTGTATTGTCCGTCACATCAGCCTGGACCAGGACAAACTCTGCCATCTTTGCCATCACTGCAGGGTCAGTAAAGGTGTTATGTTCCATCTCTTTACAG
>JAUWRZ010000149.1 GCA_030610325.1 Sulfurimonadaceae bacterium
CAAGTATGTTGTAGAGACTGTTCCCTGATACCAAAACAATTGATAGAGAAGAAAGAGCTACTCTACGAGCTCAGCTAAGACCTTTAGCATATTATGCGCCAGGTTCTTTCTATCGTAATCATGCGCCAGTGACTGGCAACCAGCCTGACAAGCATTGTAAACACTCTTATCATTCTTCAACATCATGACTTTTGTAATAAAATCTTTCTCGTTCTCCGGTTCATAACAGAGTCCTGCATTATATTTCGTCATGATCTCATATGCTTCACCTTCGACACCAAGCAACGTCGGTCTTTGCATAGCAGATGCTTCGAATATTTTGGAAGGTATCACTGTCTTAAAGGTATCTGACTTTATCAGAGGAGCTAAAGAGACATCGATCACAGATAGATATCTAGGGACTTCTTCTTTACTAATAGGGTCAAGGAATGTTATGTTCTTTAAAGACAACTCTGATGCCATCTCTACGATCTTACTCTTCATAGAACCATCGCCTACAAAAAGAAAATAGATATCTTTATCTTCTATCTTAGAGATAGTCTCTACAATAAAATCCAGATTATGTGCCATACCATGTGTTCCGATATAGCCTATGACGAACTTGTTCTCTAAACCAAGTGATCGCAATAGCCCATCATCCTTTTTTCGAGGCGAAAAGAGGTCTACATTACAACCATTTGTGATCACTTCGATCTTCTTAGAATCGATCCCACGCTTTAAGAGGTGCTCTTTAAAGGCCTTAGTCACTGCTACGATCTTATCCGCGTCCCTATATAATCCAAGCTCTATCTTCTTCAGGAGATCGATCGCACGTCCCTCTTTCATCGCTCCCAGTGTCAATATGGATTCTGGCCAAAGGTCTCTGAGTTCAAATACCCAAGGTGTTCTACGTATCTTAGAGATACCCCAGCCTGCCCAAGTGGTGAAAAACTGGGGAGAAGTAGCGATGATTATGTCATGTCTTTGGAACAGACCCACCCAAAATGCCATAAAAGCAAAACTGAAATAATCCAGTATTCTCTTGACAAATCCGGTATTAGCAGAAATATAGCTCCATACTCTGATCACCTCTATACCATCTATGTTCTCTTTCTGATACAGTCTGTTTTTATACCCTTTATAGACATCACCATGAGGGAAGTTTGGTGCACAGGTGATGACCTGCACTTCTACACCCTCTTTTATCCATTCCATACAATGTTCATATGTACGAGTGGCTGGAGCATTCACCTCTGGTGGGAAGTTGTCTGTAATAAATAATATTCTCATAATAGTATCTCTATCTCCATTTGCTCACTAAAAGTCATCTCTACTACCTTGGCATCCTCTAACGTATTGAACCTTGGTGCATATTGATACTGCTTGATCTCAAATGTCGCATTAGTGACCTTTATCACAATATCGTCACATCGTATCAGGTCACCCTCTATATCTGGATGGACATCCGGATGAAAATGGAGCCTGGCAATCGCTGGTAGTGTCTCATCGGTAATGATCGAATCAACAATAACAATTTGATGAGTATCATACATAAATCTTCTTTGATGTAAGACATCTAGACGTTTTTTATAACCATTATGAATAGCCTCGATGCTTTTATTCTCATCTTCACTAAGTGTAGTGATGTAAGCACGTCTGGCCACACGAAAGCCTCCCCAGACTTCACTCTGATCGAGGTTGGCTACTTCTACCGTATTGTGCGAAGCAGTCGAACGTTCCAGCGTGCGTCTTTTGTTTTTCTCATAAGTCGAAAGGCCCGTATCGACTATTATCGGTCTTCCCCGATAGTAAAGTTCAAAATTAAACGTATCGCTATGCGCGTGTCCAGGAATATAGTCAGGGCCAATATTTCCGACATCGATCATCATCTCATACTGTAGGCTCTTTATAGTCCTATACCCTGAAGAGGAGAGTCTCGTGGGCCTTTCTTTTACTTGCAGATCTTTTGCATATTTGTTAAGCTCGTGAGTCGTTGGTGCTATTGCGTTCGCACTATCATTAAACAGAGGTATCTGACCCTCTTTAAATGTCATATTGTTAAGCCAAGCCAGCATCACAGAAGCCTTCTCCCTCAGCACTGCTAATAACTCATCATCTTTCCAGTGGTTCTCTTTGGCAAGACCAATACAGTCAAGGACACGAAAAAGCATTATCTGATGATACATGGGACTAAGCTCAAAATGTGCTCCATCATCCAAGATCTGTTCTGAAAGTTCAGCTGTGATGATCACTTTTGCTTTTGTATAGAAGCTCTCATCTTTAAAATAATAAGCACCATAAAGCAGAGAGAAAGCATTTTCCAATAGATGGTTTCCTAAAAGATGATATTCTAGGTTATCCATCAAGACCTTATACTGAGCATAGAGAGAATCATCTATTCTTTGATCCTTTATCTTATGTCTGCTCAAGAACTTGATCCAGTTTATCCCACGCAATGAGATGGGGTAAGGTTCCATACCATCTTTGATGACTCTTATCTCTTTGATAAAATCATCTATAAGTCCCTGACCTCTCTCCTGCGAGATATCCTTCTGATTTAAAAAATCGAAATAGGTCAGATTATAAGTCCAGAGTTTACCATGAGCAGCATAGTTCCAATCTACCTTCTCATCAAAGTCATGTGATATGTTTAAAAAGGTAAACTCACTCTCTTTGAGCGAATTTAAAGAAAATAGTGATGGGTTTGATAAAAGCAGAGTCGAGTCTGAGGAGATAGTCACCGGATACGTGTAGCCTCTTAGCTGGCGAAGCTTTCTTCTAAAGAGATAATAGAGACGATAATAGATCTGTATCATCTTCAAATATCTTACAGTATGAAACAGTTTGAACAGCTTATCCATCTATATCCTCTCCAAATACTTTTGCGTCTGCAAAGTAGACTCAAAGTCCTCAAATCTCGTATATGCGTTCAATGACATATCCGAATGGTTTGAGTCATCAAAATACTTTATGGCATCTACAAGCTCATCAATACTCTCAGGCTTAATCAAGTCACCTGTCTTATAGGACTCTACGATCTCTTTGATCGCGGGTAAGCACGTCGTGATCACTGGTATTCCAAGTGAATACGCTTCGATCACAATACCAGGATAGCCCTCTTTATAACTTGGCAGCAAGACTACATCATACTCATTCAGTCTTTTAAGTACATCAGTTGACTCCAATGCCCCTTTATAAGATACACCTTGCGCCTCAAAGTATGCCTCTGAGTATTTGCTGTCCATGATCGGGCCAAAGATATCTACCGTATAACTCTCATCAAGTCGCTTACACGCTTCTACGATCTCATCTATACCCTTTTCGCGTATGACATGGCTAATAAAGACAAATCTTTTTTGAAATCTTCTTGGCATATCTGGCTGAAGATGGCGTTCTCGTACATTGGGAAACCAAAATGTGTTCACGTTTATTTTAGAGAAATATTCTACGAGATATCTAGTCTCAAAAAAGAGTGTATCCGTACGAGAGAAAATAGTATCTAGCAGGTATCTCTTCATACCCCTACTCTCTTCATAAGTCCGTGCTGCTTCTCCACCAAACTTTCGCAGGCTCACCTTTTTTTTAAATACTCTTGCGATAATAAGTGTAGCCAGGCCGAGGAACAGATAGTCTCTGGAACTATGCAGTGCGATGTGTGTATGACCCTTTTGTCTAAATAACAACTGCATCAAGATCGACAGATACGCCATAAGAAGATTTGCATAGTTTTTCTTGTTAGTATCGATGACACTATGATCAGCTCCGCTCTTTTGCAACTCTTTGAGTAATTCAGCGAAAAGGACGATCGCCCCACCCGCTATCTCAGGGCTTTTTTTATTAAGAAGTGGTCCCATCAACAATAATCGGGTCATATCTTTTTTCATCACTATCCTTATAGTAAGACTCTACTTTCAACTCCATCCGGCCTTAGAACATGAAAGAGAGGCAATAAGTATCGTACAAGCACTTTAAATACCAAGATCTCTTATTTAATAAAAAACAGGTTGTCACCACTCTTGATCGGCAAATCGACTACATGTGAATCATTGTTCTCAACGGAGACATAAGTATGGTCATCATCTTCTAACCTGAAAGGTTCATCATTAGCTATTGTGATGACCGGGTCCTTTAGGGTTCTTCCGCAATCGAAGTCAATATGAAGCTCATCTCCGACTAATGTAAGCTTACTGTGTTCTCTTACGTAGATATAAGTCGCTATCTCATCACAGGTAGCATACCAGATAGAGAGATGTTGCAAAAAGGAGAAAGTCTTATTTAGACTTTTTATATCTGATACGATATTGGCTGATTGTACCAGACCAGATGTAGTTGAGGGGGAGTAATGCTCTTGAATACTGATAATATGGCTATTTTTATAGTGTTTATATATTCTCAGATAACTCAAGACATCATATAATGGTTGAAGATACTTCAAAAACTGCTTTTTCTTATCCTTGCGCGGATTCCCTGTCAGATAAGAGAGTCGTACAAAAGCGTTTCCAGCCACTGTAGTAGGGAATGATATGACCTCATTACTACCAAAAGAGGCTTCACTATAGTCATCAAAGTCAAGATTTGGTCTTTCACACCAATAGAGAAGATCACATCTGTCTATGATCTCCTGTGAGTTCTCAATAGAGATATAACCACAATACTTTCCACCTGATACATCGATATCACAGACCTCTTTAAACTTCTCTACTCCCCTAAGTGTCGTCTGGACCCCAGTCTCTACATCTTTAAACAGTGCCCACTCATGTGTCCAGTTGTTGATAGTCGTAGGCATAGTATCATCTATATACTCGCCATGATCTGAACCATGATGCGCGATCTCATGCCCTTGTCCATCCAGTAGGCTTAAAAAGTCTTTATACTCATCTCTCTCACCAAGATCGTATTTCGCAAAACTATACTTACTGTTCTCATTGATGACATTGTGTCTAAGGTAAGGGACGAAGAAAGTCATCTTAATATGCGGGAACAGATCGAGTAAGCCACTTTTCAAATAAGAGTAAGAGGAACCTTCAAGGTCACACATATACCCCCAGTCGTTCTTATGACTCTCTGGATACACATCTACATAGGCATCACTTAGATCATCTATCATCAAAACTACCGGTGCTTGAAAACCGTTAAACCATCTTGCTATTGTAAACATATCAAAACTCTTCGATTTCCCTTGTGATAATACCTGTCTTTATGATCTTGGCAGGTATCCCAGCGACTATACACCCATCGGGCACATCTTTAACGACTACTGCATTAGCCCCGATGACTACATTATTACCGATCTTGACATTACCGATGATCCTTGCCCCAGCTGCGATATAGACGTCATGCCCTATTTGAGGGACTTCATATATCTTGGACTTACCACCGATAGTAATACCTTGGCCTATAAGACAGTTGTCACCAATAGTGGTCCGTTCATGGATAACGACACCAATACCACCATAGGCAAACTTTACATTCTCACCAAATCGGCACTTATAGGGTACTGATGAGTTGAACAGTAGGAACTGTAAATAATAGATGATCTTTGGTAAAAGCGGGATCTTCTTTAGATATAGGTAGTGTGCGAGCTTGTGAAACTTACCCAGGTTCATTGTCATCACTCCTCAAACTAAAAAGATCATTGACTTCATCTGTCTTGCCTAAAGTATCTGAGAACTCCATCTCGATAGATCTATAGTCTAAGATAGCATCTGCGAGAGCTTCACTATCCTCAACATCTACCAGTAAGCCGTTCTTACCCTGCTCTATCAACTCATCCATATAGGGGATACACCTTGTTGCCACTACCGGCCTATGTAGATAGAGGTTTTCCAACACAGTATTTGGCAGTCCTTCCCAGCGGGACGAAAGGACGTAAAGATCACTGTAGTAAAAATATCTATAAGGGTTTTTCTGATAACCTAAAAACTCAACATAATCAGCAAGTGATAGTTCATTGACAAGCTCCTGCAGCTTTTGCTTCTCACTGATGACATCTTCACCGATGATAAACA
>JAUWRZ010000354.1 GCA_030610325.1 Sulfurimonadaceae bacterium
ATTATCATGCAGGCATTTTTAGATAAACAAAAACAGGATGATACTTATTCCCCGTGTAGTCGGAGGATGGATGCCGCTGGTATCTGTCACTATTTTGACAATCTGATGTTTGGTGGGACCAGACCTACAGATGGAACGAGATTTGAGAAATGGGTAAGGGATTACTTTTTAAATCGAAATGCTAACCTGTGGGCGACTCCCATCTAGCACCCATTTTGAGTAAAAGTTTCTTCGGTTGACAATCCATAGAATAAAGTATATACTATAAAATATATATTAAAAACAGAGGAGCTTGAGATGACGACTGCAAAGATATTTCCCAATGGAAAAAGTCAGGCTGTGCGTATTCCGAAGGAGTTTAGGTTTGAGGACCAAGATGAGGTCTATATTGCCAAAGAGGGTGAAGCGGTCATCCTGTTCCCAAAGAGCAGCAAGTTCAATACCCTGTTCGCTGCACTTGATATGTTCTCTGATGACTTCATGATCGAAAGAGAACAGCCTGTTCAGGAGCGCAGAGAGGAGATGTTTTGAACAAGGTGATGCTAGATACCAACATCTGTATCTATCTTATCAAGAACAAACCTATGGAAGTAAAAAAGAAGTTTGATGAATATGAGGTCGGTGAGATCTGCATCTCGTCCATCACGGTATCTGAGTTGTATTACGGTGTGAGTAAGAGCCAGATGGTCGAAAAGAACAAAAGAGCACTGTCACTTTTCTTGGCACCTTTGATCATTGTAGACTATGATGAGAAAGCCTCCATAGTCTATGGCGAGACCAGAGCCTCTCTTGAGTCCAAAGGCACTGTCATCGGATCACTTGATATGTTGATCGCTGCACACGCTCTCTCGCTTGGTGTCAGTCTGGTGAGCAACAATGTCAAAGAGTTTAAGCGAGTCCAAGGCCTTGACCTTGAGAATTGGGTGAGCTGAGGATCTAATGACTAAAGGATTGGATGAAGACAGATATAGAAGAATCCCAAAAGGAGCACCATGTATACTATTGCTCATCTTATTTGGAAATATGGGAGGCTGCTTTTTATAGAAGATGTCGTCAAGGACAATAAGACATATCTCCGATTATCGCCGCACTAAATATTGATACCAGTAAAAAGTGCCCGAGTCTATGTGCAAAAACTGAGGTCTTAGGCTGCATGTTGACAAATATAATCGTTGTGGTATTATTATAATATGAAAACGATTAAATTGGATGGCTATGTTTGTCAATAGAGAAAAAGAACTCCAGATCCTTGAAGAAGAGTATCGACATGAGGCATTTCGTTTTAGTGTCATCTATGGTCGAAGGCGTGTCGGCAAGACATCTCTAATAAAACAGTTTATTACTCCACGACCATCCATTTATTTTTTAGTGACGCTTGAGACAGAGGTCATTGTCATCGAACGCTTTAAGATGCTTGTAGCTGACTTCTTTGATGATGATCTTTTACGGTCACTTCCTGTACAGAGCATCGACCAGGTCTTTAGCTATATCGCACAAAAAGAGTTTCCTCAAAAGCTGGTCATCGTCATCGATGAGTTTCAGTATTTAAGTAAGATCAATCCTTCTACGGCTTCCATCTTCCAACGGATCATTGATGAGATCTGTGCGCAAAGGAACATCATGCTGATACTATGTGGTTCGATCATCTCGATGATGTATAAAGAGACGTTGTCCTACGACTCACCACTGTATGGAAGACGCACTTCAGCCATCAAGCTAGAAGCCCTAAAGCCTCTGTACTTAAAACACTTTTTTAAAAAGAAGACACCAATAGAGCTTTTAGAGCTCTACTCCTGTCTCTATGGTGTTCCAAAATACCTTGAGATGTTTCAAGATAAAAATAATATTTTTGACTCCATTGAAAAGAACATACTCTCCCGAAACGCTTTTCTATTTGATGAACCTCGCTTTATCCTGCAAAATGAAGTCAGTGAGACGATGACCTATTTTACTATCTTGGAAGTAATAGCCAATGGGGAGCACAAGATAGGTAATATCGCCGGTAGACTAAATAAGAACGTTCAAAACATCACCTCTTTTATGGCAAAGCTCATCGAACTTGAATTGATCTATAAAGAGATACCGATAACAGAGATAAATCCCCATAAAAGTAAAAAAGGACTCTACTTCATCAAAGATAACTTTTTTAGGTTTTGGTTTCGTTACGTGCTGCCGTATAAAAGTCAATTGGAGATGGACAATACTTCTTATGTCATGGGGAAGATCAAAGAGAGTTTTCCAGAGTATGTCTCCAAGACTTTTGAAGAACACTGCATAAGAGAGACCTTGCATGACAGTCGATTTGACCTACTTAAATGTGGTCGCTGGTGGAACAAAGCCAATGAGATCGATGTCGTTGGTGTTGGCGAAGATCATCTCGTAGTAGGTGAGTGTAAATACAGTAACAAAAAAGTCGGTACTGATATTTTGGAGAAGCTTGAGATGACAGCAAAAAACATTGACTCTGATAAACCCATAAAGTACTATCTTCTTTTTTCTAAAAGCGGGTTTACAGAAAAGTTGAGACAAGTAGAGAGTATACGTAATGATCTAATATTGATGGATTGGCAGCAAAGAGCACTAAGATAAATATCCAGTAATTTCAGCAACAGCTTATACATCTTGAAGAGCAGAAGTGTGTTATCGAGCAGGAGATCATTTCGTTGAGACGTGAGATCGAGAGACCATCAGCTGATACGCATGACTTCATCTCAATATTTTCTTAGATCAGTCGGCCTGTAGTCTGAAGGAACAGTCCGAGGAAGTCGTGCATCACCTGTCTATAGTCCATAGTAGTGATACATAAGAACAATTGAGCAAAAGATCGTCACCATTTAAACAATTATCAATATAATTGCATCCTTAAATATATTAACAGGTAATAAAAAGGATAAGCAGTAATGATCAAGATGATGATAGGGTTTATGAAAGACTACTGGAAGTATCGCCACCAGGTCAAGAAACAGGATGTCTGGATGCGTAAGTACACCAAGCAGAACAACTACGTGCTCAACCCAAGCTGGATGATGACGACGAACCTGAAAGTCTGGCTGAGTGAGATGGATG
>JAUWRZ010000164.1 GCA_030610325.1 Sulfurimonadaceae bacterium
CGTAACCGCCTGTCCCATTGATGATATAGAGCCCGTCATGATAGGCTAATGATGTCTTCTCTATTTTAGCACCTTTAAGTAACTCGGGGTGTGCTTCCAGGCTTTTTTTGGCGTCAGCGACACGACCGAGCAACGGAAGGTAATCATTTGAGCCCGAACGTAACCCGGTATAATCCCTTAAGATCTCTATATCCTCAAGCTTGACTGAACCAGTCGCTTTGTCTAGAAGTATCTCTCGCCCGGCTTCGACATCATAAGGTGTCTGCGACTTTTGAGGATGGTAATGGACATCATGCGTCGCACCGATGGCAGAAAGTCCCTCTTTTGTAGTAGGAGCCAGTGAGACCTTATGGTGGATGATGTGGGGTATCTTTGTCGAGGTCCTGATATCGATACGATGTCCCCAGACAGCACGCAGCTTAATATAGGGTTCATCCAGTACCGGTAAATAAGCACCTGTCGCCAAGATCACCTTTTTTGCTGTGATCGTCCCTACCTGCCAGCCCTGTTCTATCTTCCTGATCTTCTTTATCTCTTCATGAAAAAAGGTCGCATCAGAGGAAAGTGCCTCACACATCTTCTGTGCATCGACGACACCACTCTCTTTAATATAGACCGACTCAAAGACTTTTGCACTCTCGTTTAATAGCCTATCACTGCTCTGTGGTCTACTCTCTAGCTCGATCTTCGTATGCTCTCGAAAGCTGATCACCTTGGCATTGTCATCACTGTGTTTAGCAATATGAAGCTGTGAGGCACTACTGATATGTTCGGGAAAGGATCCATCATAAAAACGCAGCGAGTAGAGGTAGGCCTCTTCGATCAGGGCCTTAAGCGAACCGCCTTTGGAGATCTTCGGTGAGATGAACGCACCCGCAGCGCCACTGCCTCCGGCAGCTATGGCTTTCCTGTCAAACAACGCTACCCGCAGTCCGGCATGTGTCAGGAAATAGGCTGATGCTGCACCGTTGATACCGGCGCCTATGATGGCTACATCAAACACTGATCTCTTTGATATCTGCGATGGAGAGCAGTGACTTATAGATCGAGCCGATCAAAGCCTTTCGATTCTCTTTTACCGCTTCATCCTCAGCATTGACCATCACATTATCAAAGAAGCTGTCCAGGTGTGACTTAAGACCAAAGAGTGCATCCAGATCTGCTTCGTAGCTCTCATAACTCTGTGATGTGACATCGATATAAGCATCATGAAGTCTCTTCTCATACTCACTCTCAAACAGTGCTGGATCGATGCTAAGCTCTTGAGTAAGGTCAACGTCTTTTTTAGTGATGTTCGCTACTCGTTTAAAGGTCGAGAAGACGGTACCGAAAGTCTCACTCTGTGCGATAACATTGACCGCTGTGATCTTCTTGTCCATAGCCAGGATCTCACGTTCACCTGAAGAGAGGACCGCTTTGACGATAGATGGGTTGACTGCATAGAACTGGTTAATACGCTCAAGGAAGAAGTTCTCCAGTCGTTCATGGTCTATGCCATCATACATAGCTCCGAGTGTACGCAGTGTCTGTGAGATATCAAAAGCCATCTCATGCTCAAGTACGATACGGATCAGTCCGTTCACCGCTCGACGAAGTGCGAATGGATCACGTGAACCGGTCGGGATCTGATCGATGCTGAAAAGTCCCAGTAAAGTATCAAGTTTTATCGCCATCGAGACGACAGCACTCAGACGTGTAGAAGGGAGTGCACTCTCCTCACCATCAGGAAGGTACTGCTCTTTAAGTGCCAGTGCCACTTCAGGCTTCTCTCCGAGTTCATTGGCGTAGTAATAGCCCATCAGTCCCTGAAGTTCGGTAAACTCATAGACCATCTCACTCATCAAATCAGCTTTAGCGATAGCGACCGAACGCTCAAGCAGCGCTCTGTTCTCCTCATCGCTTTTGCCGTTCTCCTGGGCGATCAGGCCGCGATATTGCTCAAACAGCAGATGGGCTATGGCTGTCTCGCGCTCTATCTTGTCTGTCAGACTGCCCAGCCCTTTCATAAAGACCACCTTCTCCAGACCATCAGTCGAGAGTCCATCACGAAGATCATTATCATAGAAGAAGAGTGCATCAGCCAGACGTGGACGCAATACTTTCTCGTTACCTTCGATGACTTTTGAGAAATCATCCGTAAGGGCATTGCTGACGACGACAAAGCGGTTAATAAGCTTGCCCTCTTTAAAGACAGGGAAGTAGCGCTGATGCTCTTTCATGGAGGTGATGATGACCTCGGGAGGCAGACGTAGGAACGCTTCATCAAAACTTCCCAAAAGTGCAGTCGGATACTCAGTGATCGCGACGACCTCATCAAGAAGCTCCGTATCTATCTCGATCTCTATACTATGAGCCTCTTGCAATGCGGTGAACTCATCCATGATCTTACGTCGGCGATCGTCAGGGAAAAGCATCACTGATCCGCTCTTAAGGATCTCAAAATAGGCTTTCTCATCCGTGACAGCCTGCGCCTCAAACGTAGCCATACGATGCACGTAAGTCACCGCGGAGGAGTGAACATCAAAAAGCTGCATATCAACGGAATCCTTACCCAACATCACGTTTACCCAGCGTACCGGACGAATAAAGCTTTCTGTAAGTGATCCCCAGCGCATCGATTTACCAAAGCTCAGACTTCGCATCCACTTGTTGATCATCGCTGGCAGCAGTGTCGCACTAGACTGACCAGGTATACGCTTTTTATAGTAGAGTACCTCTTTACCGCCTTTTTTGGCGCGCCCTATCTCATCGAGTGAGACACCGCATTTACGGGCAAAGCCCTCAGCAGCTTTGGTCGGTTCTCCATCTTTAAAGGCTATAGCAATAGGTGCACCGAAGAACTCCTCTTCACTCTCAGCCTGCATCACACTAAACTCCCGGTGCCAAAGCACAAGACGACGTGGTGTGTAGGTGAACTCAAACTCACTCAGCAGTGCGTTCTCCTCAAGGATATCTGCCCATTTTTTCTCTATGTTCGGAAGCTCTTTGAGCAGAGGTACTGCCGGAAGCTCTTCTACGCCGATCTCAATTAAAAGTGGTTGAAGCATTATCTGTCCAGGTCTGGGATTCACTCTTCTCTCCAAGTATATCCAGAGAGGTGTCCAGAGGAGGTCTGAGAAGTGTGACACCATTAATAGGCACTCATATCCCCTGGGAAAAAGTCTGGTGGATTCTATCTACTATCCGGTTAAAAAACGCTGTTACAGATAGCCTTATCACGACCATACATAAGCACCAGATCCCAGGCAAATATCGATTTTAATGAAGATAGAGTATAATCCACGTATATATTAGTGAGAAGTATGCCGTATATATCACATCCTTCTCACCTGCGATCGACACCATCTCGGTAATACAGATCATGGAATACTATGGTACAATACGTTTATATTTGTTATTGGGGGTTAAAAATTGACTGATATCTACAAAAGTTACTTACTCACCAATACCGACGATGGCCACATACTCTTCCAGTCTCTGAATGAGAATGGCATCATCATCGATATTGATCAGACCTGGCTTGATTATATGGGATATGAGAAGAGAGATGTCATTGGCAAGTTTGTCGGTGAGTTCATCACCATAGACTCTTTTTACAGACTTGAGCAGGATTTCAACGATCTTAAGAAGTATGGGAAGATAACCGACATCGCTCTGAAGCTAAAGAAGAGAGATGGTTCAAGACATGAAAGCATACTAAACGCCATCTCTACTTACACAGAGAATGAGATCTACGAGCGTCTTGACAGCATGCTCCATGATATCGATCTCTTTAAGAACTATCGGCACAAGGCTGCTTCTGATCATCTGGGGATCGTCAATAAACTGAGGATGAAGATCACTAACAACTACCAGTTCATCCAAAGACTCCTGGATTCACGAAGCGAGATCATCGCTATCATCGAAGCTAATGAGATCATCCATGCCAATCGTGCGCTACTTCACTTCTTCCGTGTAGCGTCCCTTCAAGAGTTCAACGACAACCGAGACACTATAAGCGCCCACTTTGAGACAGAGCAGGACCCTTATCTCACCAACCCTGCTGATACAGAGCACTGGATAGAGACCCTCGCGTTACTGAACGCCTCTGATCGTATCGTCTATATGCGCGACTCTCAGGATATTCAGCATACCTTTCAGGTCATCATGCATGCTATGGGACACAGCGCTGACGCACGCCATATCCTCACATTCGTCGATGTCACCAAGACACATGTAGCGAAAAAGGTCGAGCATACTCCTATCATGCCAAAAGTCGAAGAAGAGATCATAAAAAAGACACTGTTCGATGAGACAGAGCAGATCGCTAAGATCGGTAGCTGGGAGTGGGACTCGCTAAGTGAGAAGATACACCTCTCCAATGGGATCAAGCATATATTCAGTATGGCCGAGGAGGCTTCTACTTTCAATGCCGAAGAGCTTTATCACTACATTCACCCTGATGATCGTCCAATGGCCTATCGTCACCTTAAGAAGATCGTAAAAAACAGAGATAACACAGAGTTTGTCTGCCGTATCATCGCTGATCCATCAAACATCCAGTACATCAAAGTCGTCGTACATGTCAAAGACCCACAGGCAGAGACGATCAGACTTATCGGAGTCATCTTTGATGTCACAGAGCACTATACCGCTAAAGAGGCCCTCAAGAAAGAGCATACCCTGCTACAGACTATGATCGACGGGATCGACTACTCTGTCATGATGATCAGGCCTGACCACAGTATAGAGCTGATGAACGAGACTGCACAAGACTCCCTCGACAAGTCCTACATCACAGATATGCAGACCCCTAGATGCTATGAGGTATCACACCACCGTTCAGTCCCATGCGAGGGCGCCGACCACCCCTGCCCCATGATGGATGTGATGAGTTCGGGCAAACCTTCGACAGTGTTACATAGCCATAGTGACGGCTCCTTTACCGAACTGCTGGCAGTGCCATTAAAAGATGACCAGGGCAATATCTATGCCATCACCGAATCTGAGCGTGACATCACAGCACATATGAAGGTACAGAACGAACTGCGTATGCAGAAGCAGGTACTCGCTTTTCAGGCTGAACATGATGGACTCACAGGACTGCCAAACCGTGCCCTTTTCATGGACCGCTTGCAGCAATCCATAAAGAATGCCCGAAGAGCTTATACCAAGACGGCACTGCTGTTTATCGATCTGGACCATTTTAAAGAGATCAACGACACACTTGGACATGCCATGGGCGATAAAGTCCTCATCGAAGTCGCTAATAAACTTCATCATAACGTGCGTGAAGTCGATACTGTCGCCCGCCTCTCCGGTGATGAGTTTACCATCATCCTTGAGAACATCACCAATATGGATGATATCACCGAGATCGCAAGAAAGATACTCCATACCTTCCAGCAGCCGATGAAGATCGACGGTATGCACATGAAGAGTACCATGAGTATCGGGATCAGTACCTTTCCTGATGATGGTAACACCCCTGAGGAACTTTTACAAAATGCCGATACCGCCATGTATAAAGCGAAGAACAGCGGAAAGAACAGATATCACTACTATGCTGCATCGATGACAGAACGTATCTTTGAACGTTCTGTCACTGA
>JAUWRZ010000236.1 GCA_030610325.1 Sulfurimonadaceae bacterium
ACTTTAGAGGTGGGCTGAGATATCTTTATAAGACCCCTTTATCTTAATAATACTGACTCTTCGCTATAATCCGCGAAAATCTAAAACTAAGAACTCTAAGCATGGTACAAACTATAAACCTGACAAAGCGGTTTGGTAACCGCATCCTATTTGAGAACATCAACATCAAACTTGACCGCAATAAACGTTACGGCCTTATTGGTGCGAACGGTGCAGGAAAGACGACTTTTCTAAATATCCTTAGCAATGAAGTCGACGAGTATGAGGGCGATGTAGTCGTCGAGAACGGTATGAAGGTCGGTGTATTGGGACAGAACCAGTATGCTTATGAGGACTTTACGGTCATGGACGCCGTCCTTTATGGAAATCGCCGTCTTTATGACGCGATCAAAGAGAAAGAAGAGCTCTATGTGACCGGTGACTTTGAGGATGACGCGACTAATGAACGTCTCGCAGAGCTTGAAGTGGTCTGTGTCGAAGAGGACCCTACTTATGAGTATGATGTCCAGATCACGAAGATACTGGAGAATGTCGGTATCGCTGTGGAAGAGCATGAGAACCAGATGTCCACACTCAAATCCTCAGACAAGTTTAAAGTCCTGCTTGCACAGGTACTCTACCCAAGACCTGATGTCCTCTTTCTCGATGAGCCTACCAACAACCTCGACATCGAAGGTATCGGCTGGCTGGAGAACGAACTTAAGCGTCATGAGGGGACTATGGTCGTCATCTCTCACGACAGACACTTCCTCAATGCGGTCGTGACCAATATCCTCGATGTCGACTACCAGAAGATCCGTGAGTTTACCGGCAACTATGATGAGTGGTATATCGCAGCAAATGTCATCGCCAAACAGCAGGAGATGGATAACGCGAAGAAACTCAAAGAGAAAGATGACCTTGAGGCGTTCGTACGTCGATTCTCAGCCAATGCTTCCAAGGCCAAGCAGGCGACTTCCCGTCAGAAGCAGTTAGATAAACTGAACATCGAAGATATTAAACCATCTTCACGTCGTGACCCGAGCATCGTCTTTAAAGCACAGCGCAAGATGGGCGATGAAGCCCTTGATGTCAAGAATGTCTCACACAGTTATGGTGATCTTGAAGTACTCAAAGATGTCGACTTGCGTGTAGAACCGGGTGAGAAGATCGCATTGATCGGTCCCAATGGTGTTGGAAAGACAACGCTATTGAAGGTCATCATGGAAGAGATCAAAGCCACGTCAGGTCAAGTCAAATGGGGTGCGACTATCGAGACCAGTTACTTTCCACAGGACACGACGGACCGTATCCAGAGCAATGATACCCTTTATGAGTGGTTGCGTGCGTATGACCCTAAACGTGATATCTCCGAGATCCGTAACTGCCTGGGCCGTATGCTCTTTAACGGTGAGCAGCAAGAGAAGAGTGCAGCGAAGATCTCAGGGGGTGAGAAACACCGGATGATGCTCTCGAAGATGATGCTTGAGAATGGAAACTTCCTGGTACTGGATGAACCGACCAACCACCTTGACCTTGAGGCCATCGTGGCACTGGGAGAGGGACTGTTCAACTTTGAAGGTAATGTCCTTTGTGTCTCACATGACCGGGAACTACTTGATGCTTTTGCCAACCGTATCATCGAACTACATACGGATGGGACTTATACTGACTTTAAAGGCACGTACGAAGAGTTCGTAGCGGAGAAAGCGAATGGAAAAGTATAAAGCTTATGCAGGTCTTGGAGTCGCGGGCAATTTTGCCCTGCATCTTCAACAGGCCGGAGAGCTGGAGGATTTCGAGAACGTCAAAGTAGCCGACGAGAACGGTCCAAAAGGGCTGTTTCCTTTTTATATGCCCGGTAAAGAGGGCCAGCTCGGTCTCTATCCACTCTCCTCTGATACGATCATCCTTCCCGAAGCAGATGTCAAGGTCCAGCCCGAACCAGAGGTGGCGTTGCTGTGTGACATCACTTATGAGGCAGGCAGGGTCAGTGCGATCAAGCCGACACATTTTACTGCTTTTAATGACAACTCTATCCGTATAGCGGGTGCCAGTAAGATCTCGGAAAAGAAGAACTGGGGAGAGGCGAGCAAGGGGATGGGTCCACGACCTGTAGCAATCGACAGTTTTGAAGCTGGCGGTGTCATGGATAGCTGGCATATAGCCTCGTTTCTGCGTCGTGAGGACTCCGTCTTGCGTTATGGTGAGGATGTTGAACTGACTGGCTACAGCTACTTCTACCAGAAGCTACTGGACTGGCTGGTCGAACAGATCAATACGCAAAAAGATGAAGGACCGCTTGAGTCGGTCGGTGAGTATCTCACATCTGCGGGTAATCCTGAGCAGATGATCATCAGTATCGGTGCGACACGTTATCTCTACTTCTGTGAGAAGACCTATATCCGCGAGGGTGATGAGGTGATGATCGTCTTGTATGATGGTGACCGCTATAAAGAGAACGAGATCTTACAAAGAGCCTATAAAGGTGAGCTTGATGCCGAGGGAATCTCAGCTCTGACCCAGCAGGTCAAGCGTGCTTAAGAAAGGCTTATACCAGCACTATAAAGGGCCGCACTATGAGGTCATCGATGTAGCCAGGCACTCTGAGACGGAAGAAGAGCTTGTAGTCTACCGTGCACTCTATGGAGAGAAAGGCCTATGGGTTCGGCCTCTGAAGATGTTTACAGAGCATATCCATAGTGAGGGTGTCTGTATACCGCGTTTTAGTTATCTCGGGGAGATGGATGATGGCTAAAGGAAAAAAGCTCGATCTGCCTATCGGGGCCTCTTTTGATGATGAGTGGCATCAGGTCGAATCGCCAGTCAAAAAGCAGCAGAAGAAGAGCATCTTGGCTCCCAAGGAGCATAGACTCGTCTTTAAGATGGAGAAGCGACGGGGTAAGAGTGTCACTCTGGTCGGCCCTTTTTATCTGGAGAAGAGTGAAGCTACTGTAGTGCTAAAAAGCCTGAAAAAACGTTTGGGCTGTGGCGGCAGTCTCAAAGATGAGTGGATGGAGTTTCAAGGAGATCTACGTCTTAAATTGCGACCCCTCTTGAGTGATCATCATTTTTGTTTAAAATAGAGGTGGAGTGCGCGATCTGATTTCGACCGTTCTCTTTGGCTTTGTACAGATTGACATCTGCTTCGGAGAGGATCACAGCCTCTTTCAATGCGACTGAGGGGATCAGGGTGGTCAGTCCGATGGAGACTGTGACGTAGTGACTGGCAGTATTATGCTCATGTTCGATGTTGAGTGCTTCGATATTACGGCGGATCTTCTCTGCCATCATCTGTGAGTTCCGTGCATCGGTCTCTGTGATTATCACCCCAAACTCCTCACCACCGAGACGGAACAGATAATCCCCCGGACGATGCAGTGTCTTTTTGATCTCTGTCGCGACTGCTTTTAGCGCATTGTCGCCCTCGAGGTGGCCGTAGGTGTCGTTATAGAGTTTGAAGTAGTCTATGTCGAGCATCATAAATGTGAAAAAGCTTCCATTACGTTTGGCCCGTTTGAGTTCACGCTCGTAGATGATGTTGAAATAGCGACGATTGTAGATATCGGTCAGGCTATCTGTGTAAGATGACCTCTCCAGCTCTTTATTGGCCTGAAAAAGCATCTGTGAGGTCTGCTCAAGGGCGTCTTGATTGGAGTGGATACTTTTGAAGATGATCAGCGATAAGAACATGATCGCACCGATGATCACTGTCATCAGGATGCTCAGCTGAAGCATGGTACTGTCATACGTCGTCAAAAGACCTTTACGCTCATAGTGGGCTATCTGTTTCTCATACTGCAGTAGTTTTGTAAGGACTGTCTGCATCTTTTCGACCGTCTGAGAGACATTAGTCGTAGAGATACGCCCAATAGACTGTCTCTGCTGTGTGATCTCTATGATACGTTCAATATCGATATTGCTGTTTTTTAATGTATGCTCCGTATAGTCTACATAGAGCAGTTCATCTTTGCTTTTGTAATGTCCGGCGTAGCTGCTCCAGAGATGGTTGATCTCATCAAGTGTGGCAGAGAGCTTCTCAGAGGCTTCATCGGTAGAGATCGAACCATTTTTTAGTTTATAGACAGTCGATTCTATACCATCATGGTAGAGGTGGATAAGGGAGTTTAACTCATTGACAGGGATAAAGGAGCCAAAGTAGAGCTCATCGACGTTCTTCTTCATAGCCGTGATATTTGTATGTCCAAGGATACTGACAAGCGTCAGGCCCGCACTGATGAGGACGAAGAGGAAAAGAAGTTTTGTCTTTAGGCGCAGTGTGTCAATAAATCGCAATGCTTGACTCCTTAACGAGGGCCTTTAGAGATGCCCTTTGGCTACAAACTAGCAACTCTTATACCAAAA
>JAUWRZ010000346.1 GCA_030610325.1 Sulfurimonadaceae bacterium
GAAATACCATCTTATGCTATCTTACTTGTGATCCACGTGCCCCCGGCACGTGGATCACAAGATATCATGTAACTTCTTCCCGCTGCTTAGGCGTTCCTGGACTTCATCCCAGGTGTTGGACTTGATGGCTTTTTTAAGATCACCGAGCTCTTTCTCAAAGAGTTCGATCGCCTCGATCAGGTTCCCTTTGTTCTGATGAAAGATATCTTCCCACATCCTTGGTGAACTTTTGGCGAGACGGCTCATGGAGCGGAAACCTCCGGCAGCAAGGGTGAGGATGTCGCGTTTATCCTCCTGGGCCAGAACAGTGTTGGCTATGGAGTAGGAGATGGCATGGGGCATATGGCTGATAAAGGCTGCGTGGCGGTCGTGCTCATGGGCACGCATGTAGCGCAGTCGCATATGTAGACCCGAAAAGAGACGTACTGAAGTCTCTTGTTGCTTCTCTCCACTCTCTTCAAGGTCACACAGTACGACTACTTTGTCATAATAGAGGTTCTCTATGGCAGCAGAAGGACCAAACTGCTCTGTACCGGTCATAGGGTGTGCTGCTACCAGGTTCTCTCGGATCACATCTGGTACGGACCGTACGATGATCTCTTTGGTACTTCCAAGATCTATGATGGTCGTCTCGGGGGAGATGTCTGTCAGGTTATGAAGGGTCGCTATGACAGCGTTCACGGGTACAGCCAGTATGATGACATCACATCGCTTGATCTCTTCAAACTCGACGATCGCATCGACCAGCCCACGTGCCAAAGCCTCCACCTCATGCTCTTTGTTGTGATCATTTCCAATGATCGTAGTCACAAAAGAGAGCTTTTTCAAGCTGAGGGCAAGTGATCCGCCCATCAATCCAAGTCCGATGATACCTATCTTCATAACAACATACTCCTTAGTGTTGATGATTCTATCGGCTTTTGAGTTAGAAACCCTTGATGTTTACGCTATATTAATCGTTAGACTGCTAAAATCACAGCTTATTTTCTCCCTGGGACTTTTTGATGAAATCGTGGCTGTTTGCACTTATATATCTCTTCTCCCTTACCCTCAATGCCGCAACGATAAATGCGATAAAATATGAGGGTATGGTCCATATCTCAGAAGCAGTGGCAAACCATCTATTGACATTTAAAGTCGGTGACACTCATGATGCTAAAAAGATAAACGAGGCTATCAAGACCTTTTATGGACAGGGCTACTTCAACGATATCTGGGTCACTGAAGAGTACGGCACTATCACTTTCCACTTCAAAGAGAAGGCTATTATCTCAAAAGTCGAGATGAAGGGTTGGAAAGAGGATGATGTAGATATCAAAAAGAACCTTCTTCAGATAAAAAAAGGTTCACTGTACGATACCAAGCGGATCGATGCAGCAAAGGCCCGGATCATCGAGGCCTTGAACCAGGAAGGTAAGATAGACACCGTCGTCGAGGTAGAGACCGAACATCTCGATAGTGGTAGCGTCGCGATCACCTTTATCGTCAACGAAGGTGAGAACATCATCATCGAAAAGCTCGAATATAGTGGTGTCAAAGGGGTCGACCCGGAGCTTTTTGATGAGTTGATCGCCAATAAAGAACATGAGTTCATGGGGTGGTTCTGGGGTCAGAACGACGGAAAGATGAAGTTGAACGAACTGCAGTATGACCCACTTAGAGTACGTGACATCTACATGCAGTACGGTTATCTTGATGCCAAGATCGATGAGCCCTTCGTACGTGTGGACTTTGATCACTACACTTCGCAGATGAGTTACCAGGTGACCGAGGGTGATGTCTATCGTGTCAATAATATCGTCATCTCCCAAGAGATAGATGTCATCAGTGATGCGAGACTGCATGAGACTATCAAACTTGAACTGAACCAGCCCTTCAATATCAAGACGTTCCGTGATGATTCTGAGCGGGTAAAGACTAAAATAGCCGATCTTGGTTACGCTTTTGTCCAGGTCGTGCCGGATTTGAGAAAAGATGAGCAGGCCAAGACAGTCGATGTCGTCTACCGCATCAAACCTGGTAAGAAGGTCTGGATAAGAAACGTCATCATCGCTGGAAACAATCGTACTCTTGACCGTATTGTCCGACGTGAGCTCTACCTTGGGCCGGGTGACCTCTTTAACCTTACCGATCTTAAAGACTCGCGTAATGCTCTGGGACGTACCGGTTACTTTGAGAGCCAGACGGTCGAAGAGAAGCGTGTAGATGAACAGACGATCGATCTTATCGTCAAGACCAAAGAGGCTCCGACAGGTAATATCCAGCTTGGAGGTGGTTACGGAAGTTATGGTGGTCTTCTCGTAAGTGTAGGGGTCAGTGACCGTAATATCTGGGGAACCGGTATCAATATGGGTCTAAACCTTGAGAACTCGCAACTGACGAAGAACTATTCGTTCAATGTCTCAAACTCGAGATTGAACGATAGTGATTTTAGTGGAAACTTCTCACTCTACTACTCCGATATCGAATATAATGATTATGCTGTCGAGACAACAGGGATCAGTGTAGGTAGCGGTCACCGGTTTACCCGTCATCTTACTGGTTATCTGGGTTATGGCTACTCAAAAGTCAAATATGATGATCTCACAGACTTTGTCGATGAAGATGGTAATGACCTTACTATCTATGATGATCGGATCTTTCAAAGTTATGATAAAAGCTCTATCACCGTCAGTCTGACCTGGGACAGTACAGATGACTACTATCTCCCGCGTGAGGGTATCGCAGCCAGCCAGAGCTTTGAGATCGCTGGACATGGTCTGCTTGGTGCAGAAGCACGCTTTTGGAAGAGCAGGACAACGTTTAACATCTATCAGGGGCTTCAGGAGTGGCTGGGTATGGATGTCATCGCCCGATATAAAGCACGTTTCTTCTACGCAGAAGATAAAGGTTTCCTCCCGCTTAATGAACGTTTCTTTATGGGTGGCATACGAAGTGTGCGCGGGTATGAGTCCTACTCGCTACCAGTCGTCATGATCAATGGTCAGGAGTTTCGTACCGGGGCAAAACAGACCTTTTCCAATAATATTGAGTTGAGTTTTCCTCTGGTACCAAAAGCTAAGATGCGTCTGACTACCTTTCTGGACTGGGGTTGGATCCCCGGCGAGAGCGGTGAGCTCAGTGATGGTACCGTATGGTCATTTGAGGATGTCTCTCGCGGTGGTTA
>JAUWRZ010000261.1 GCA_030610325.1 Sulfurimonadaceae bacterium
ATTGATAACTCCCGATCGGGTCATCAAGTTTAAAGTGGCATGGCTCGATGACAACAATGAGATCCAGGTCAATACTGGTTACCGTGTACAGTTCAATAATGCTTTGGGGCCATACAAAGGTGGTCTTCGTTTTCATCCAAGTGTGAATGAAGGGATCTTGAAGTTCTTGGGCTTTGAGCAGATCTTGAAAAATGCACTGACAGGCCTTCCCCTCGGTGGAGGTAAAGGCGGAAGCGATTTTGACCCTAAAGGCAAGAGTGACTTTGAGGTGATGAAGTTCTGTTCGGCCTTTATGACGGAACTTCAGAAATATATCGGACCACGTATCGATGTCCCTGCTGGAGATATCGGTGTCGGTGCCCGTGAGATCGGCTACCTGTTTGGTGAGTATAAAAAGATCACATCGCGCTTTGAAGGTGTGCTGACTGGAAAACCGTTTTTCTTTGGTGGCTCACTGATGCGTCCTGAAGCGACAGGTTATGGTGTTATCTACTTCACAGATAAGATGTTGGAGTTAGAGGGTAAAGAGAGCTTGAAAGATAAAGTCTGCACGGTCAGTGGTGCCGGAAATGTCGCACTGCATGCTATTGAGAAACTTCAGCATCTTGGTGCTCTTCCTGTGACGTGTACGGATTCCAGGGGTATGATCTATGATGCAAGAGGTGTTGACTTACCATTGTTAAAAGAGTTAAAACTGGTGCGTCGAGTCTCTTTGGAAAAGTATCTTGAGACGCATATAGAGGCAACATACACTCCTATATCCGAGTATCCTGAAGGCGGTCATGCGGTTTGGGATATACCATGCTACGCAGCCTTTCCATGTGCGACTCAAAATGAACTGACAGCTGTCGACGCGGACAACCTTATCAAGAACGGTTGTCAGAGTGTGACAGAAGGCGCCAATATGCCATCGACGACAGAAGCTGTCCATGTGATGCTTAAAAGTGATATGTGTCTTGCTCCGGCAAAAGCGGCCAATGCCGGTGGTGTCGCAGTAAGCGGTTTTGAGATGAGCCAAAATGCTGCGATGCAGAAATGGACGTTTGAAGAGGTCGATGCCAAACTCAAAGCAACGATGGAAGATATCTGTGAGAATGTCGCATCTACGGCAAAAGAGTACGGTGTTGAAGGTAACTATGTCGATGGTGCCAATATCGCCGGATTTAAAAGAGTCGCTGACGCTATGACCGCTGAAGGGATATAGCTGAAGATCAAAACGCTCTACCGAGAGTTCATCGATGATAGGTCTCTAAAGACCTTTTGATACTCCGTTACTTGCAGCGGGGTAGTTCATCGATCATTATGGTCACAGTTAGAGACTACTCCCAACATCCAGATCCTACAGAGCTTCGCTTCATCAGCTAATATATGAGCGACTTCTTGTTTAGAATCGATAATAGCCCCGACATCTAATGCTTCCAAGGCCTCTTTTTCCTCAAGAGAGACTACTTTTACTACAGTGGAGATATTGACTCTTATCTTTTCCACGTTATACGCAAAGATGGTACTCACGCTTTTAATCCAAATATGGGGTGCGAAATGTTGGATAAATAAGCTGATATATTTTCCGAAAATAGATAGTCACATACTTGAATCTGTGTTAAGATTTAAGAATATCAAACTGAGATGGCCCTTGAGTCTATATGAGGATATATTATAAAAAATATCTTACTTTTACAAGATCCATCGATCACCGCATCAGATCTGAGTAAAGCCATTCAGACCAACTGTCATGCAGATGTCCACCTTGCCCACGACTCCGCTGGAGCGTTAAGAATAGCACGTGATATAGAGATAGATCTTCTTATAACTGATGTAGAGCTTGGTGAAGAGGTAGATGGTATCGATATTGCCATGAGGATGGATGCTCTCTATCAGACTCCGATACTGTTCTTGACCTCATCGAGTGATGAAGGGATGCTTAAAAGAGCTTCGAAGCTAAGACCTGTCGGTTATCGGATCAGACCTTTTCGTGAAGATGAGCTTATCGCACAACTTAAGCTTGTACATTACCAATATGAGAGAGAGAACCTCTCTCTCATAGATCTTGGAAAAGGCTATTACTATGATCATGAGCAGAGGAGACTGCTCAGGGACAATGAGTCCATTGCGTTGACAGCCAAGGAACATCAACTCTTTTTACTTATGCTAAACCGGCCCGGAAAAGTAGTCTCATTCACCTATATCGATGATCGACTCTGGCCGGCCAACTATGTCTCATCAGGAACGAGACGACAGCTGTTTTATCGTCTAAAGAGAAAGCTCCCCGGTCTTGATATCAAGACAGTACCTACTACTGGTTATCGATTGACCTTTTAGCCATCCTATAAAAGATAGCTTAAACCAAAGGGAGATCTGAAAAAAGACATCATTTTGTCAACAGTGATAAGTCAAAGAAGACTTTAGCAAGATCGACTTGCTGGAGTCTCATCAAATATCAATACTCTCCACTATTAAGATAAGACGCCAAACGAATAAGTACCTCTCTTACGCTTTCATCCGATGCTTTGAAATGGCATAGGATACACGAGCGACGGGGGTATCGGCATTTAGTGCCAGTTCCGTTTGATTACGTTTACCCGTGCTGACCAATGGCACTGCTCACACGACCGCTAAGGTCGCTTCGGCAGCGGGCCTCCGTGCTGTTTGCATCCTATGCTTTGAAATGGCATAGAACACACGCACTCTGGGTACATCGTCTCAAACAACTGCCAAAAAGCTTGACTTGATGACCTTGCCAACCCAAGGTATTATCGTTGTATTAATGTCTCCGAAGGTAGCTCGCCAAAAAACTCTTTATAGCTTTGACTGAACTGTCCCATATGATGAAAGCCAGATCTGCGTGCAGTCTGTTCGACAGTCGTAAGCGTCTCATCTTTGGCTTTGAGTATCTCTCTTACTCTTTGAAGTCTTATGGTAGTCAGGTACTGTTTTGGTGAGATCGCCAGCTCCTCTTGGAAATAGTTGCGAAGTGTCCTTTCAGAGAGGTCGGACTTTTTGGCGATGTCCTCTATTGTGATGGGTTCATGAGAGTGTGTATGCATATAGGCCCTCGCTTCCATATAGAGCAGATACTTTTTCTTAAACACGCGTTTTGGAGCACATCCGACATGCAGATAGATCTCTTTAAGGAACTTTGTTGGCAGTAGCTCTAAAAAGAGGGCTTTCCCCTGGTCTGTCATGACTTTCTCATCCATTGAAGAGACGTGGCTTAAAACGTTTTGTAACTGTTCTCTGAGTGAGCTGGTCTGAGCAAGATCAAGTTCTATTATATCGATCTGACGTAACTTCTCCTCTATCTTCTCAAGTCCTAAAGAGGCAGCGACTTTTTGGAAGTGAGCCTGTTCTACAGAGAGTGTATAGATAGAGAACCCTGGAGCTGTGACTGCATCGATCTTCTGTCCGGGGGAGTAGATGACCATCGTCGAAGTACTTGTCGTCTTGACATGGTTAAAGTTGAACATCGTGGCATCCTCACCCATGAGCACGAAAGTCCACATCTTCTTCGGGGAATTTCCTTTCTGGTCAAGATGACAATCAAAATGGGTGTGCCCTATCTGTATCTCAGGTAGGATGATCTGCTCTAACTTTGAGTGAAACGAACCTCCATCAAGCTGATGGAAATCCAGCTCCCAGTCATAGACGACTTCTTGAAAGTGATCAAAATCAGTTATCTCAAACTCTATCCATTGTAATGGTTCCGTGTCTATTGCATCATTCATAGAAAGATCATAGCCAATCTTTGATAAATCTGCCGAAAGTAGATAGAGCGAGCTTTATATTTCTGTTATTATTTAGTGAGTTATAACCAATATCAATATAGAGGGACAATATATGACCGATCACGTGATCCATAAAGCAGTATTTACACTGCTGGCTACTTCACTGCTGCAGGCTGCTCCGATCATCCATGACACAGAGTATGCAACACTCGCAGCTCAAAATGGTGAGAAATGGG
>JAUWRZ010000399.1 GCA_030610325.1 Sulfurimonadaceae bacterium
AACAGCCATAGCTGGAGTTACCACTGTATATGGGTAGTGAAACATCACTCTTGCATCAGAGTTCATTGTAAATTTATCTTTACCTTTGAAAAAGACATCTTTGTTCACCCATGCCATAATCCATGAACTATCACTATCAGGATAGACATTAATCCCTTTCATATTTTTATCTACGCGAGGATACCAGACTATTGACCTTGCTGTTGCATTGGCAATGGCTACACCATCTGTGAGTATTTTTTTCATTCTCGCGTCAGGTGCAAATTTTTGACCTTTAATAATCCCGACAGAAGCCAAAAGACCACGCGTCTCCACATCAATCATATCAAGAGGTTCATACTGAATGACATGGTCTAAGTGTTCGTAGAATGTAATATCGATTGAGTGTACGGTATTGTAGGATTTATCTGTCGCACTGATAAATGTCATTTCAGGTGGATTGTCTTTTTGAGAGAGTGGATACACCTTTAAAGTCTTAGCATTTTTTGCAGCTGCATCAAGACCATTTTTGAGAAACCCACGCATAAAGACCCAGACTTTATAGGTCTTAGATCTAACAATAAAGTAGCCTTCAGGTATGTCATCATCATAGTGAGGAGGGAGAACTAAGAACTTTCCACCTTTCATCTTGTCTGGACCAAAAGGACCGATATCTTCCATATATCTAAACCAGGCGTCATTAAACGCACCTAGCATACCAGGAGGGATCTCTAATACAGTAGGACCATCCACTTTTAAGTCAAGAGTAGGCATGACATATAAAGTCGATGTATTCGCCGTTAAATAGAGAGATGAAGAGCTCATCAGTTTATCCATGATCAAGACTTTGTTTGAAGCATCTGCACCAATACTCTTTGGTCCATTCATCAAACCAGCTATTGAAGCCGCAGGTATTCCTTTTAAAAAGACATCGACTGCACGCATAGTGTCTAAGTAGTCATATGCTTTTTGTGCTGTCTCAGGCAGAGGTGCACCATCTATAAACTTGAGTGTACCGATAGATGTCTCAACGCTATCAGGCGTATGGATGGAAGCCAACTCTTCTTTGCTTACATCAGCAAATAGAACGCTTCCAAGTAGAAGTGAGGCTAGTGTTATGGTTGTTGATCTCATTTTTATCCTTCGTATAATTAATTTATCAACCAAATCGTTAAAATATGGTTGTGACAGCATAGGAGATCCATTTTTTAGATTCTTCATCCGTATTATCACTTTTTACTTCTCCCTCGGCAGTCGCTCCCAGATGATCTGATGATTTTTAGTATCTATTAAGATCACTGTAGAGATGTGCTTCTCTTTCTATCAGCATAGTCTCATTAAAAGCTAAAGCCAAATACTACCATGGGGTAGGTGCTTTCGCATCCTGTACCACATTCGTTAAAAGTCTCATGCGTCCACTCCAGACCGATCGAAGCCTGAGGGGTATAGAAGAGAACGCCTCCCCGAAAGCCGTAAGAGGTACCGATATCTTCTGAACTTGCGAAGTTTTGGGCGTAAAAAGCACCTAGGTAGGGCCGGATACGCTCACTTACCGGCAGATAGTAGTTCGCATCTACGGAGAGTTTATCTATGCTCGGATCGCCCTCAAACCACCGCTCATAAGCAAGACCTACTTTTAATCCATCGAAGAGAAAGTATCCGACGTTGATCCCTGCGATGTTATAGTCCTCGTCATCGACAGAGACGAACCCGCCTTTGACAGAGATGACGCCACTTCCCCTTTCGAGCATCGCGCTTTGTAAGAGGCTTACAAGAGAGAGGATAAGTATGATGTTTCTCATTATTCAGAGACCTTTTTTTGATTTACCGGACAGTTGAAGAGTATATGATAGCGAGCACTCTCTTTCTTGCGCTTTATAGCCCTTTCCACGCTGTCCCAAACTGGATATATATTGCTTCATCCTTTTCACTTTTGGCAAGGTCTACACCCATACGCAGACCAAATTTCTTGGCGATGAGGTATCTAAACCCGACTCCACCTGCATAGATATCCTCTGCTTCGGAAAAAGAGAGGCTCTCAACACCCAGCTGCTCTCCAAAGGCTCTGCCCACACCGGCAAAAAGCAGTGCACTCCATCGTGGTCGAAAGCGGTAAGAGAGCTGAGTCTGCGCTGTTACGATATGCTCTCCCTGGTAGCGCATCATAGGGACACCCCGCATAGATATAAAAGGGTATAGATAAGGTGGTATCTCATCTTCACCTCCTGCTACCGTGTCTGCTACGAGGTTGAAGTCCAGGTTTACCGTAGAGTCGATCTGGTTATATGACAATGCCTTGCTCTTATAGCTTTGAAAGGTGTAGTCACTTCCTACAGCCTTATCATAGAAGAGTCCCTTTGCTGTGAGCAGGAGGCCGCTATTTGGCGAGAGTGTGTTGTCTCGGGTATCGTACTCTGCTATGAGACCAAGTGAAGCGATATTGACATCTCCGCCGAAGTCCTCTTCGAGTCTGTCAAAGTCCAACGTCACTTTGGGAGACATATAGGTGTATGAAGCTCCTACGAAGAAAGCACTCTCATCGATTCTGGCTTTGATGTTCTGGTAGAGAAAAAGCCCTTTGAGGTTTAACTCAAAAGCGCTGTTATCACTGTACATATCGATAAAGATATCAGGCCGTCCAATATAGGTCGTAGTCCGTAAGGTGTCCTCAAGCCAATACCCAAGATGAAAAGCTCCCATGACCGTAGTCCCGTTCTCTGTTGCTGCTGCCATCACTCCGCTGATGCTTGGTGGCAGCCTACGGCCACTTTTTGACTTTTTACCGATGAGTTCATCATGCAGG
>JAUWRZ010000484.1 GCA_030610325.1 Sulfurimonadaceae bacterium
GGGTGATGATGTCATCACGATACCTCTCCCACTCTATAAACCTGTTATAGACGGTCTTGATATCCTCCTTATCTCCCAAGTAACGCTGAAAGACCACCTCGAAATCCTGATAGGCTTTTCGCTCGTGCAGGTTGATATCGGCTATGGCATCTTGAAGCTGGATCTCATCTCCCGAGAGGATGACATCTTTGAGTGAACGCTGCATGGAGATGAGGTGGATGTTGATGTCTTTGACCGCGCTACTGACGGTGAAGGGGTGGTTGAACATGTTCTCGGTCTCTTTTGAGAGTTCCATCAGTTTCATGATGGAGTAGTAACCCATCCCTATCATCAGGAGCAAGATGGTGATGAAGCCCAGGACGTACTTCTTAAACTGTGTCATGATCGACCTTTATGTCGCTATTGGTATAGTCTGCCTTTATGCCGTAACCAGCCATCTTCATGTCTGCCGCCCGGGTCATGGTGCGTCCAGTGTATCACGCCGCCTTTGGCATTGTACTCATACTCGCCGTTAAACTCGACGGTGTCACCTCTTTGAAGCGAGGTGATCTTTGGCGCAAGATCGATGTTATGTGCGACAAGAAGCTTTTGGCCAGAAGCGAGCTTGAGGATAAAACGTTGGTGTCGGCTCCCCTTGAGATCATCGCTCAGTGTCTTGACCACGATGCCTGAACCTTTGACCTGTATATCGCCCTGTCTGTTGGCATAAGCTTTCTGAAGGACTATATCGGCAGATTCCGATGGCTGTTGAACCGTCGCTGATGATGAAGGTCTGTTCTCGACATAACCGTAGAGGGCGACTACGACCGTGACAGCAAGGGTAAGAAGTGTCTTTTTCATATTTCTCTTATTCATGATAATCTATATCTCGGTCTGGCAGGCACGAAGCTCACCACTTTTGTACCCCTGCTGGAACCACTGCATCCGCTGCTTGGAACTTCCATGGGTAAAGGCATCAGGGACGACAAAACCCTGCGCCTGTTTTTGCAGAGTATCATCACCGATGGCACTCGCAGCGTTCATCGCCTCTTCGATATCACCGACATCGAGCAGATCATGGACATGATGTGCCCAGATGCCTGCGTAACAGTCTGCCTGTAGCTCTACTTTGACTTGGATGGCATTGGCCTTACTCTCACCACGCGCCATCTGTTTGGCCTGATGGGACTTATTAAGCGTACCGACAAGGTTTTGGACATGGTGCCCGATCTCATGCGCGATGACATAGGCTTGTGCGAAATCACCCGGCGCGTCATGACGCTTCTCTAGCTCATCGAAGAAGTTCAGGTCAAGGTAGACCTTCTGATCGGTAGGGCAGTAGAAAGGGCCGGTCTGCGCACTGGCAAAACCACAACCGCTCTGTACGCTCTGGCGAAAGAGCACCAGTTTTGGCTCACGGTAATCGGCTCCCTCTTTGGCGAAGAGTGCCTGCCAGACATCTTCGGTCTGCGCCAGGACGGCTGAGACGAACTGGGCACTCTTCTCCTCTTGTGCAGAAGGTGCTCGCGGTACGCTCTGTTGCTGTGTTGAGGAGTCGAGAAGGGCAAGTGGATTAAATCCCAGGAAATAGGCTACCACACCCACCAACAGTACGATCCGTCCGATCTTGGAACCGATGAGAAAGCGCACAGCGGGGATAAGCAGACGCATACTCCCTCTGCCTCCGACACCTCTCGCCGCACCACGCGAACGCAGGTCCTCTATATTACTGCTTCGTCTGAGATCACTCCACTTCATAGGCACACCTTTTTTTGATCACGGATTATAGCATCATCAGTGGGGAGCGACGCCAGTAAGTCAAGAGATATTGATCTGGGATAGGAAGACTTTGCCTCCGCAGTTCGTGGATCATAGTGGAGAGTACAAAAGGTCAGCACCCCTAAGACTCTCCATTTCCGAAGACGTGTGTTATGTGCCATTTCGAAGCACATAATAGACTAAGATAACTGACTTAGTGGTATTGGTGGGAATGAATGATCATCCAATAAAACAGTTTTACAATTAAAAATAAATCTGATATAATCACTCTATGCCTAGATCAAAAAAGAAAAATTATACTAAAGTGATCGATGAACAATTTATAGTCCCCTATGATAAAGGTGGTGGGATCA
>JAUWRZ010000210.1 GCA_030610325.1 Sulfurimonadaceae bacterium
CTCTTGCAGCTTTACGGCATGAGCGTAGCTCAGGGCCTTATGCTTGGAAGCATTGGCTTTGACCTTAGTGCCGTCAAGGCTCACCTTACCGACCTTGAGTATCCCCATCTCCTTGGCTATGATGAGTATCTGGACGAACAGCTCCTCAAGTCTGGGAAGGAAACGCTTACGAAAAGCGGCGATGGTGTCATGGTCTGGGTGGGTATTGGCAGAGAGGAAGCGAAAAGCTACGGAGTCATAGGTCGCACGCTCTATCTTCCTACTTGAGAAGATACCAGTAGCATATCCGTAGAACAACAGTGAAAGCATCACCTTTGGGTCATAGGCGTCTTTTCCCTGACCGCTGTACTGCTTGTAGATATCGGATAGGTCTAACTCTTCTATCGTCTCAACGATATATCTCGCAAGATGGTCTTGGGGTAGCCACTCATCGATATTTGGGGGAAGAAGAAAGCCTTGCTTTCTGTTGGACGCTATAAAAGGCTTTGCCATCGATACATTCACTTTCTGCTCTATGATAGATCTATTTTACAGCATCTTAGCTGTGATCGAAGATCGATCGATACTAATCCGACAGACTCCTAGCAACTTATAATCTGTCACCAGTTTCATATCTACATCTATCCAGCGGCTGAAAATACGTTTTTTTTCACTTTCGTTAATACTTTCAATACCGCTTTGAAGCTTTTCGTACAGTTTAGGATCACCCTTTGACACAGCTATACGATAGTGAAAATCATCTCCTGTGACTCCGACGATCTTAGTGTGTGTCATCCCATACAAGCGTGAAGTGTAGGCAACAGACGCACTAATATCAAGATAGTGATCTATCGTCTGCGATAGCAGTGCCTTCAGTCCCTCGAGCGTACTTCCGACTTCGACTATCTGCAGATCTGGAAAGCGTTTATAAAGTGTCTCGATGTATTCGGCTCCTTCAGGTATGCCGATGCGACTATTCCTGATAGAATCAAGTGATGAGACAAAAGGCATTCCCGCTCGGGCAATGATCAAAATAGGAAAGTGCATATAAGATCTGGTAAAATGAAAATACTGTTTTAATTCACTGTTCTCTTCTGCTGCACTAAGTATGTCACATCGACCTGATCTGGCATACTCAAGGGATTGATCCCAGGAGTGTGTAGGAACCAGTTCTATCACAGATCCAGAGTTATTCGTGATTTGTTTGATGAAGTCCGAAGCCAGTCCAATATGTTCACCATCTTCGATCTTCTCGATAGGCATCGCATCCGGACTGACACACATGCGCACTTTTGAAGTCACTGCAGCTAGACTGACTACCATGACTGTCACACTTAAAAGCATTGAACCCAATATTATTTTAAAGATCATACCAAGCGTCTCATATCACCTCTCAAGCGGATCGATCTTTTCGACCAATGCACTGTCTTCATCTTGTTAACAGATAACCGTAAAGTATAAGTATGCCTAAAAACACTAATGATCCATAGAGATAAAGCACCGATTCTAAAAAGATGTGCGATTTTGACAGATCTCATAATTAGATCGTGGCGTAAAAAATAAAAAGTATCGAGACCTTGGATCAAAAAGATCTGCAACATAGCGACTCAATGAGATCCAAGCTCTTAATGTCCATAAAACAGGGGTTTATGGAAGGAGTTGGCTTTTATCCAATAGTCTCTGATCAAATCTCCATAAAACCGTTACAGTCGTATTTCTATTTTGATGTAAACGCTCTAAGAACTCCCCTCTTGGGACTTCGACTGCCCCCAGACTCTTTAGATGATCCGTGGGTACCTGCGCATCGATAAAGTCAAAACCCCAGGCTTTAAGATGGGCCACCAGTACTGCGAACGCAGCTTTTGAGGCATCACTCACTTTGGCAAACATAGACTCGCCGCAAAAGACACCACCTATGGCTACTCCATAAAGGCCACCGACAAGCTTACCATCCTGATAAGCCTCGACTGAGTGGGCATGACCCATACCATGTAAGACGGTGTAGGCTTCGATGATATCTTCAAGGATCCAACTCCCGTTTTGACCCGGACGATGAATGGTCGAACATGAACGCATCACCTCTTCAAAGGCCGAATCAAAACGGAACTCAAACTGTTTAAGTCGCTTTCGCAGTGAACGTCTAAGCTTAAAATCATCCAGATCGAGTAGTAGACGGGGGTCTGGTGACCACCAGATGATAGGGTCGCCTTGAGAGTACCAGGGAAAGATACCGCTTCGGTACGCAAGCAGTATACGAGAGGGGCTCAGGTCACCGCCATAAGCGACGATGCCGTCTTCATTCGCAGAGTCCGGGTCAGGAAAGACAAGTTCATAACGGATCTTTGGGATGATCAAAACAGAAAGTACCGCATAGCTATTTTGTTCTGCCCTTAAACGTCAGGAGCAACTCTTTGTCATAATCGACAAAGACTGAACCACCATGTTTAAGATCACCAAAATGTATGGCATCGGTAAGCGGGTCTTTGACTTTCTCCTGGATCAGGCGGTCAAGCGGACGGGCACCCATCTCCTGATCGTAACCCATCTCGGCAAGATATCCACGTGCCTTGGCACTTAGTTCCACTTTGACTTTTTTCTTTTTCAACTGCACGTTGAACAGACGGATGAACTTATCTACGATAGATTCCACCACTTCGGTACCTAACGGCTTGAACTCGATCACAGCATCCAAACGATTTCTAAACTCTGGTGTAAAGAAAGACTTCATCGCCTCATTACGTGAAAGGTTCTGATCAGCATTGAAGCCCATGACCGACCTCTCAGTCGCTCCGATGTTCGAGGTCATGATCAAGATGACGTTCTTAAAGTTCGCCTTGAAGCCGTTATTGTCCGTCAACGTCGCACTGTCCATCACCTGTAGCAATATATTTATCAGCTCTGGATGCGCTTTTTCTATCTCATCAAGCAGTAACACCGTATAAGGATGCTTGCGTATCGCTTCGGTAAGCAGACCACCCTGCTCATACCCGACATAACCCGGAGGAGCACCGACCAGACGGCTAAGCGCATGTTTCTCCATGTATTCACTCATATCAAAACGCTCAAAGTTCACACCCATCACTTCAGCCAGAGAGCGGGCAAGTTCTGTCTTACCGACACCGGTAGGTCCAGAGAAGAGGAATGAGGCGATCGGTCGGTCCTGAGCGTTCAAGCCGGCACGGCTACGCTTGACAGCCAGGGTGACTTTCTCGACAGCCGCGTCTTGTCCGATGACAAGCTGCTTGAGGTCATCTTGCAAAGAGGCCAGACGTTCTACATCATCCTCACCGATGCGTGATGTCGGTACCCCGGTTATCTTGGAGATGATCGCTTCGACATTATGTGGGGTCACGGTCGCCCGCTTCTTCTTTTTCAGATGGAACGAGGCTCCCGCTTCATCCATCAGGTCAATGGCAACATCGGGCAGGAAACGGTCCGTGATATACTTTTTGGAGAGGTCGACCGCACTACGTAGCGCTTTATCTGTATATTTAAGTGAGTGATGCTCCTCATATTTCGGACGCAGACCTTTTAAGATCTGATAACTCTCATCCAAAGAAGGCTCATCCACATCGATCTTCGCAAAACGGCGGCTAAGTGCCCTGTCTTTCTCAAATACATTACGAAACTCACTGTAGGTCGTCGCACCCATACATTTGAGTTCACCCGAAGCCAAAGCGGGTTTGAGCTGGTTAGAGGCGTCCATACTTCCGCCATTGACGGCTCCAGCACCTATGAGGGTGTGGATCTCATCGATGAACATGATGGCATTATGCATCGATTTCAGCTCATCGATCACCCCTTTGAGACGCTTCTCAAAGTCACCGCGATATTTAGTCCCTGCCAGCATCGCACCCAGGTCTATGCCAAAGAGTGGCGCACCTTTAAGGATATCTGGGACCTCGTCTTCTGCCAGACGAAGTGCCAGACCTTCAGCAATAGCAGTCTTACCGACACCTGGCTCACCCACAAGGATCGGGTTGTTCTTCTTACGACGACAAAGAGTCTGTACCACACGCTCTATCTCATCACTACGACCGATGACCGGATCGATCTTGCCTTCTCGTGCAGTCGCTATGAGATCGACGGCATACTTCTCAAGAAAACTCTCCTCATCACTACTCGTACCCTGCACATCTACATCACGATGCGAGATGACTTCAAGGACATCCACACGGCTGACATCATACTCCTCGAGCAGAAGACGGGCATAGGTATGCTCCTCCTCATAGACCGAAGCGATCAGGTCACCGACATCCGCCTGTTGCTTCTGTGCACTCTGGATATGCCGGATCATCTGGTCGATCATCCGTGAAAGTGCGACGGTCTCAAAAGGTTCCTGATGGACCTCTTCAGGCAGAGGCTGCATAGTGTTCGTGATGTAGTTTCCCAGTGACTCACGCATCTTGGAGGCATCTGCCCCACACTCTTTAATGATCTTCACCCCATCTTTAGAGCCAAGAAGGGCAAAAAAGACATGTTCGATCGTCAGATATTCATGTCGCTGGTCTTTCGCATAGCTGAGTGCTTTTTGAAAGACTGCATTAAGTTCAGCACTTATCATCACACCTCCTCCATTGTTGCTTTAAGCGGGTGGCCCTGTTCTCTCGCCAGTCTGCTCACCTGCATTATCTTCGTCTCTGCGACTTCATAGGTATAGACACCACATGACCCACGGTCTTTGCGATGGACCTCAAGCATGACGACCTCTGCTTCTGCGTAA
>JAUWRZ010000159.1 GCA_030610325.1 Sulfurimonadaceae bacterium
AGCGTAGAGATCCAGGTCGAACTGCTCATCGCGCAGTATATAGATACCTCCCTGAAAAGAGGCGGCGACATCTTGCAGGGAGTGTGCTTTGATGAGGACACTGTCTGCGCTGGTATGGACGACATGAGCCTTATACTGGATAGGTACGCTGCGGTAGGTGTTCAACACCTTGATAGAGCCTTTCGCTTTACGGATCTTCTCCAATGCACTGATAGCCAGGTCATCGGGAGGAAGAGTCGATGTCTTTGTCCTTCGCTGTCTGGACTGTTGGGTACTGATCTCGATGATGTCATCAAGTGCCTGACTCACCTGGATGAACTGTTTCCAGCTCCTTGGTTTTGAGAAGAAGGATCTACTGTATTGGTGGATGAAGACCAGAAAAAGACTGGAGAGAAAGCTGTTGATCGTAGCAGAAGCCTTGAGTGTCTTGGAGAGTTTGTTCAGTACCGGCTCAAGTGTTGTCGGCCGGTTTATAAAAAGTGTGTTGTACAAGATCAGTGCCAGACCGGCGGCATCTTTACGTTCAAGGGAGCTCAGACACTGGTTCTTGCATAGCTGCAGAAACGTCTTGACAAAGGTCTGCTTGTACTCTTTGATGTTGAACTTCTCATGTGAGACCTTGGCCAAAACGGCTAAGAGATCAGCTTCTTTATTATCCATGTTCACTACTGTTTATTGAATTGATGATCGTGTGTTGGGGTGATAATACTTTAGATGCTCTAAGAGTCTACTTAGAGTCAGGCCTCCCGGCAGAGAGCTGCTCTTCTCTTAACGCATCATGAGCAAGCTGACGGACCCAGTCGTTGAACTTGATGTCGTTGCGTGTACAATACGCGCCAAACAGCTGTAGCTCCTCGATCGTCAGCATCATCTCGATCTCTTTGAGCGTCTCTGTCCCCGATAGTGACTCGATTGTCTTGATAGTTGATTCCATAAAGACATTTTACCCTAACATTATTTTGTTTTTTGATAAGATGACAGCTACAAGATCCCCAGTAAAGGTTTAGCATGATCATAAATGAGATCTCTATCACTCCAAAAGAGGAAGAGAAGAGAGCAGTACTTGCGCTCTTGGTCGACTTTATCAAAGTAGTCCGGAAAGAGCGCGGCTGTAAGTCAGCTGAGCTTTACACTCTCTATGAACAAGATGGCGATCTGATGGCCAAGAGTGGCTGGAAAGATGAGGCGGCTTACCTGGCGCATCAAGAAGGTAAAGCATCTCAGACCTTTCATGATGAGTCTGCCAGCCTTGTCGAGACGCTGCAGAGCAGGATGCTCATGCATGTTGTCATAGAGAACGAACAGCATCCGCTGGATGATATCTATGACGCGGTCTATGACCTCTCACTCTCCATACCTTTTGCCGGACCTACGACGAAAAAGATCTTGGACAAAGTCCATATGAGAGAGGTAGGAAAAGGTTTTATGATCGGGTTCAATCCATTTTATCCACGCAGGACACTTGGCTTTATCGGTAAGAAAAGCAGTGAGTACCTGGAGAAGAAGACCGGCATCGACCACCATAAAGTATTCTAGTCATCATCTTCACCGACGGTAAGTGTTTAAGCGGATGATACCCCACCTTCCCATCTATGAGGTGCTTCCTGAGATAAAGGTGGCACTCTCAGACTCTACCCGTGTTGTCTTGCAGGCACCGCCGGGTGCAGGTAAGACGACCATGGTCCCCCTTGCGCTACTGGATGAGAGTTGGCTTGATGGTAGACTCATCATCATGCTCGAACCCCGTCGTCTGGCTGCACGTAATGCTGCAGCAAGGATGGCTTCTCTTTTAGGAGAGAAGGCCGGTGAGACGGTAGGCTACCAGATCAAGATGGAGCGTTGTCTCTCAAAAAAGACAAAGATCCTGGTCGTGACAGAGGGCATCCTCACTCGTAGGTTGCAGTCTGACCCCGCTCTGGAAGATGTGGCTCTGGTCATCTTTGATGAGTTTCATGAACGAAGCCTCCATGCAGACCTTTCGCTGGCACTTGCTTTACAGTCACAGGAACTTTTACGGCCAGAGCTTAGATTGCTTGTGATGTCAGCTACCCTTGCCACTACGTCCATATCTGACCTGCTTGATGATGCTCCCATCATAACAAGTGAGGGGAAAAGTTTCCCTGTTCATACTACTTATCTTGACCCAAGGACCCCGCAACTTGACAGGAAAAGCTTGAATGTACGTCTGAGTAGTGTCGTTATGGAGGCCTTAGATCAGGAGCAGGGAAGCATATTGGTCTTTCTTCCCGGTGCACGGGAGATAAGAGCATTACAAAGAAGTCTGGAGGGGCTTCTCTCAAAAGTGACCATGACAACGGTAGTAGTCGCACCTCTATATGGAGCCTTGAGCAAGGCAGAACAAGATAGTGCCATCTTACCTGCAAAAGAGGGGAAGAGGAAAGTCGTGCTTGCGACCAATATCGCAGAGACGAGTCTGACCATCGAAGGTATCACGATGGTCATCGACTCCGGACTTGAGAGAGTATCGCTCTTTGATGCAGGTTCGGGCATGGATCGTCTGGTCACTATGCCCATTACCGAGGACTCGGCTACTCAGCGTTGTGGACGTGCAGGGCGACTTGGACCCGGACGCTGTATTCGGTTATGGCATAAGGGCAGGGCCTTGATCAGGCATACTCGAGCCGAACTGCTTAGTGCGGATCTCTCATCGATGATGCTGGAGCTGGCACAGTGGGGTATCAAGGAGCCTGCAGAACTTAGATGGCTGGACCTTCCGCCGAAAAAAGCAGTCGGACATGCGCTGGAGTTGCTAAAAGAGCTGTTGATGCTCTCTGCTGAGGGAGTGATCACAAAGCACGGAGAAGCGGCTCTGGCTCTTGGTCTGCATCCCCGATTGGCACACATGCTACTAAAAGCGCAGGCTCTTGGTCACGCCCATGAAGGTGCGCTTCTCGCCGCACTATTGAGTGAGGGGGATATCTTTCGCTCCTCACGCTCTTCAGACATAGTCGAGCGACTACGTATCTTGGATGAAAGATCCTTTGGGCACACTTCAGTCGACAGGGGGAAAGCGCAACGTGTACTGGAGCAGGCTCATCGCTTTGGACAGAGACTGGGGAGAGCGAAGCGTGATGTGGCTAAGGCCTCATTGGATACTGAGATCATCGGGGTGCTTTTAGGCTTTGCTTATCCTGATCGTATCGCAAGATGCAGAGGAGCTAAGCAACGGCGTTATCTGCTCAGTGGTGGGAAAGGTGCTATCTTGGACCTGGAGAGTGAGCAGTTTGGCAGGGAGTTCCTGGCAGTAGCTGAGCTTGATGGAGCGAAGCAGGAAGCCCGGATCTATCTGGCAGCAGATATCACGCTTGCGCAGATAGAGCACTACTTCTTTGAGCAGATACGTGAAGAGGTCTCAGTAAGCTGGAACACAGAGCATGCCCGTGTAGAGTCTCGGGTCAAGACGAGCTTTTTACAGCTGTTGCTTGAGGAGAGACAGAGTAGCAAGGCTTCGCCGGAAGCTATTACCTGTACGCTGATGGAAGGTATTCGCATGCAGGGTCTGGATGCCCTTCCCTGGGCAAAAGAGGACATTCGTCTGCGGCAGAGGGTGACTTTTCTTGATCTGGTAAGGAAAAAAGAACCTGGACTTCTTTCAGAGACTGATCTGCCTGACCTCAGTGATGCGTGGCTGTTGGAGAATATGGAAGTGTGGCTACTGCCATACCTTGATGGTATCAGTGATATAAAGGGATGTCGGCGTCTGGGTATGGGGAAGATACTTGCAGGTATGATAGACTGGGAGCAGAAACAGAAGATCGACGTGTTAGCTCCGGTCTCTATCACCGTACCCAGTGGCTCGAAGATAGCCATCGATTATAGTGATCTTGAGAAACCTGTCCTGGCAGTGCGTCTACAGGAGCTGTTTGGTCAAAAAGAGACGCCTTCTATCTTAAAAGGCCGATGGAGCTTACTCATCCATCTCCTCTCTCCCGCCCATCGTCCCATGCAGGTCACCTCAGATCTGGAAAGCTTCTGGAGTGGAGCTTATCATGATGTAAAAAAAGAGCTCAGAGGAAAGTATAAAAAACACTACTGGCCTGATGACCCGTTGACAGCGCAGGCTACGAGTAGGACCAAGAAGCGTATGAAGTAGATGTTTCTCTTGTCGGCTATTATCGTTTGGCACGGTCAAACCTACATACAAGTCATATGGTCATTCGTATTGTAATTGTAATAATCTCGTATTGATGTTATAATAATCTCGTAAAGGGGTTGTCATGATCAAACGAAGACTCTTGCCTGTTCTGCTGGAGATGTTGGAACACTTTAGGATCGTAGCCATCAATGGTCCCCGCCAATCAGGTAAGACCACTCTTCAAAAAGAGATCGCAAGACTCAAGGATTATGAGTACTACACCTTTGATGATCCGGGTACGTTTGATACTGCATCTAATGACCCTCAAGGCTTTATCACCTTTATTTCCAAAGAGAGGGTGGCTATTGATGAGGTACAGATGGTACCGGACCTGATCCCGGTCATAAAGATGAGTGTCGATGAACACAACAGAAAAGGGATGTATCTGCTTACCGGTTCGTCTGATATGTTTAAAAACGCAAAGATAAAAGAGTCTTTGGCGGGACGTATGGTCAGTTTTAACCTTTTTCCTCTCTCCTATGCTGAGATCAATGATAGAGATATAAACATCATCGACAAACTGTTCAGTGCAGAGTTTAACCGTTTTGATATAAAGTTTGACGAGATCGAGAACGATGTGTTCACAGACGCCGTCATCAATGGAGGCTACCCCGAAGTATATGGACTCTCGCAAAGAGCGAAAAAAGCTTGGTTTGAGTTCTATATCAAAGCACGGATCACTAAAGATATCTCTACCATCGAAAATGTAGAGTCAGATAAGATCGCTTCATTGGACAGACTGTTGAAAGTCCTCGTAGGACACATTGGTAAACTGATGAACTATAAAAGTATCTCAAACTCGATCGACATGGCAGATAAGACTGTAGCAAAGTATATTCAGATATTAGAAGCACTGTTTATTGTCAAGTCAGTCCCGGCCTACTCAAATAACCAGCTCAAAAGAGTCGTAAAGTCGCCAAAACTATATTTTATAGACAGCGGATTGGCCAGTCATCTGCTCAACATTGATAAAGAGGGGGCCATGACTAAACGAGGCGATGTCTATGGAGATCTGGTCGAGAGTTTTGTCTATAGTGAACTTATCAAACATCAGAGCTGCTCAGAGACAAGTATAAACATCTATCACTACCGCGACCAACAAAAGAAGGAGGTCGATCTGGTCCTGGAGTCAACTGATGGTGATGTCGTTGCCCTGGAGATCAAGTCTGGTTCACGGATAAAACAGGATTATTTTAAGGGGTTAGTAGCTTTGGCGAGGACGATTGATCCCAAAAGGTTTAAAGGTATCATCCTTTATGGGGGTGATAAAGTACTGCCCTATAAGATAGATGAGTTTACTTTTTGGGCCATACCTCTAAAGATATTTGTATAGCGATCGTCATTTGTCTAGTCTTACAGATTTGGACAATCCTCTTTTTTGACATCGATCTGGAAAAGCTCTGCTTTGGACTTGGCACTGTTGTAGAGGTAAGAGAGGGAGATGCCGCTGTCAAGGAAACGCTTTGAGGATTGGCAGGTCCCTGCTGTCACGGCCTGACGCATACGCTCATGATCTTCCGCACGAACTGCTTCATCACTTTTGACGCCGGTGTTTATCTCATAGACAT
>JAUWRZ010000071.1 GCA_030610325.1 Sulfurimonadaceae bacterium
AGAGCGTCTCACGCTCCTGTTCGATGGCACGGATCTTCGCTTTAGTCTTACTTATCGCATCAGGAGAGACGTAGAAGAAACCTGCAGTCGTACGCCCGAGTACACTCCCTTTAAGAACGTGATTAAACCCGCCCCGTACGAGCATACACTCCTCATCATGGACATAATGGACCTGTGTGTCGACAAGATAGGAGGAGAGCTTTGAAGAGAAGAGCAGACGCTTGATCTGCCCGCTTATATCACCCTTGAGTGTCTTGACACGCTCTGAGAGCCTGCTCAGCTCCTCATCACGTATATCAAGAAAGTTCCCCTCCTCATCAAAGTAAAGCTCCAGTTCGTGGAAATCCTCATGGATCTCGATCTTATCCATCCACGTTGCGATCAGACCTTCAAACCCACGATTTTTCAGATAGTGAAAATAACGGACTACTTTGATGATCTCGAAGATCTGTTCAAAACGCAGGACACCACTCTTTTTCAGATGTGCCTTGATGGTACGGTAATGCGTTACTTTGGGCGGGGCTTTGAACTCCAGACGGTCAAGTGCCTGGATATGGCGAAAATGGCGATCTTGGTCACCTTCGATGGCCAGGGACTGCTCACGGCTAAAATAAGCCTGCAGAGAATCCGTATGTGCCCTCAGATCAAGCTGTTCAAGTAGCTTGTCAAGCCAATTCACTGACATATAGAAGCGTCAAACATCCGGCTGTAGTGGTCCGTACCTTCACGACCTATGAAGGTCTGAGTACCGACACTGTAGGAGAATCCTGTCTTGTTGATATCCAGGCCTTCACACTTTATGTTCTTACCCTGCTGATACTTCAACTCGATCTCGATCGTATGCTGACGCGCGGCATCACTCATCTGGTTGTAAGCATATGCCCCGCCGATCACGGCTGCGACACCGAGAGTGATAGCAAACTTCTGTTTGTGGTCCAACTCCGTAAAATAGTGCAGTACTATAAAGAAAAGTACGACGACTGCTATCCCAATAATATAACTCATTTCTCACCCCGTATTTGATAGGTTATGTCACCCGCACCAAAGCCGATGATAATACCGCTGTCTAATGTCTCGACGACCTCATCGTGCGAGCAGATGTTCACAGCGTTTCCATCACGTTTAAGATAGTCCGCCATCCGCAGCTCATAAGCAGCAAAGTGCTTCTTAAAATCGATAAAACGTTCCTCCTCACTCGCCGCCCAGACCGGCAAGATCACCAGTCTATCCACACCCTCAAAACAGGTCACGAATGCTTCGAGGTTGTCGATGGTACGCGAATACTTGTGTGGCTGCCAGATAGCGGTGATCTTATCGACCCCTTTGAGCTTAGCATAACTCTTTAGCGCATCCATCGTAGCACGTATCTCTGTGGGATGATGACCATAATCGTCGATGATGATATCATCCGGACCTTTAAAGACTATGTCGAAACGTTTTTTGATACCTTTATAGTGCAGCATACGTATCCGTATGGTCTCAAGATCCATACTCTGCGCCGCTGCCAGGACAGCTAAAGAGGCATCCAGTGCGATATGCTCACCCAGACCCCAGACATCAAACGTACCCATATCTTTTAATGTGAAGCGGGTATAGGGCTCATCATCGATAAGCACATACTCAATCCCACTTATATCCCGGCTCGGATAGAGACGGATCGCTTCATTTTCGATGCTCTCAAGAAACGGGTCCTCTGCATTAAGCACACGCAGTGAAGCCGAAGCAATAAACTTGCGGTAAGAGTCATAGAAGAGATCATAGTCATACTCATAATACTCCATATGCTCCGGTTCTGCATTGATGACGATAGCACAATAGGGATTGGAGTTTAAAAAACTCCCATCACTCTCATCTGCTTCGAAGATCAACTGGTCAGTCGTATCATCATAACGGACATTCGAACCAAAGCCCTTTGACTCTGCTCCGATGATCGCTGAGCCGTCCATGACAGCTGCAAGTATGGCACTGGTCGTACTCTTTCCATGTGCGCCTGCGACTGCATAGACTTTCTGTTCATGAAGAAGGTAGAGCAGCGCTTCACGACGGGCAAGGACTTTAATACCTTTGGCTTTAGCTTCTACGACTTCGGGATTATCCTGAGTGATGATAGCGGAGTGGATGACGATGTCCTGATCAGTGATCGCTTTTATATTATGTGGGATAGTCACCTTGATCCCTTTGTCACGTAGTAGTCGTACGATGCGCGAGTCTGCGACATCCGAACCGCTGACATCATGACCTTTATAGTGCATGAACTGAGCAAGTCCGGAGATACCGATACCACCGATACCGATAAAATGGATCTTTAATCTTTTAGCTTCTGTGAACACTTAGATCTTCTCCAGCAACGCCTGAGCACTCTCTTGAAAAGCGCTGATATAGAAAGTACCTGCGGCCTGTGTCGCATCGATGTCGGCGATCTTATTGATAAAGTCATCCAGAGACATCCCCTCACGGGCAGCACTCATATGCAGTGCGGTCGCTTTTGAGAACTTATCATCATTGCTAAGACCTGCAAGCACTTCAAAAAGTGCCGCTGCGTCATCCGTCTGACCGGCACTATAGTGTTCTACTGCATACTCATACAGTGCACGTACCGTAGCAAAGTCCTGTACTTCAGTCATGTCCATCGTACGGGCCGCTTCGAGTGTCTCGGTCAGGCGTTCAAGTGCAAGATCGAGAATATTGGCGTAATAACCACTTAAGGTCGTCTCATCAAAGGTATCATGAGCCTCTTGTTCCAGTACATACAGTGATGCTATATCACCCTCACTTTGAGCCTTTAATACTCTCTCTTTCAATGATCCACTCATGCCAAACACTCCTTTATGCGATATAACGCCTCTTTAGTACGCGCTTCGTTCTCTACCAGGGCAATACGGATAAAACCTATTCCCGGATTACTTCCCTCTTCATCTGTACGGGCCAGGAACTCTCCCGGAAGGACTTTCACATTGTACTCACTATAGAGACGTCTTGTGAATCCCAATGCATCATCGACTTTAAGCCAAAGGTAAAAGGTAGCATCGGGAGTCGGTGTCCCCAATATCTCATTCGCCAGTTCAAAGTTCCTCCGATAGACAACACGCGATGCCTCTACATGAGCTTCATCACTCCATGCTGCCGCAGCAGCACTCTGTAAAGGCAGCGGCGATGCAGCACTGACATAAGTCCTATACTTCAAATATCCACGCAGTATCGCTGCATCTCCTGCAATAAATCCTGAGCGAAGCCCCGGCGCAGAAGAGCGCTTGGAGATGGAGTTGATCACCAGTACGTTCTTGAGTGCATCATTACCGACATACTTCGCCGCTTCAAGCAGTGAAGGAGGCGGGACATCGGTATAGATCTCACTATAGCACTCATCATTAAGCAAGACAAAGTCATGCTTAAGTGCCAGCTCTACCCAGTGACCAAGCTCATCAAGCGTCAATGTCGAAGCTGTCGGATTGTTAGGAAAGTTCAAGATGACCAGATCTGTCTCAGCGAGCTTCTTCTCCTCGATCAGTGGCTTAAACCCGTTGTCTACATCTAGGTTTAGAAAAAGCATCGTCGCACGACTGGCTATTGCTGCTCCCTCATAGATCTGATAAAAGGGATTGGTAAAAGCCATCTGCGGCGCCTCTTTGTCAAAGAGTAGATACTGCGGAAAGTTAAACAGTACTTCTCTGGTACCAAAGGTCGGTATCAGCTGGTCATCATCGAGCGCGACCCCAAAGCGTCTTGAGACAAAATCACCCATCGCCTCTCTAAGGTACGCTTCGCCACCACTTTTAGGGTATTTCTTCAAAAGTGGTGCACTCTCTTGCAGCTGTCTCTGGATAAACGCCGGGGTCTCGAACTGCGGTTCACCTATGGTCAGTGTTATCGGGGAATACTCAGCCGCCGGCTCTATATCCTCCAACAGTGTCGTCAATCTTTCAAATGGATAGGGTTTAAATGTCACTTAGTCTCTTTAATTTATTTTCATATATTTTAATCCGCGATTATACCTTTTTTAGTATCAGAAGACCATTAGCACCATACGCAATCGTATCGTATGTGAAAAAGCACCTTTATTTCAACATCCTTAGAGATGCTTTTCACTTTATAAGCTGATGCGTAACTATTTTTGATAGAATTATGACAAATCAACACGACCATATAGGAGAACTAGATGACATTGACAGATATCGCAAGTAAATATGCATTGAGCGACGAAAATGTAAGCGCACTGAACACAGCAGGATACGCAGAAGGTGATGTTGACCTTTTTGAGGTAGTGACACACTTTATCAAAAAGGGCAATGTCGAGGCATTCACACACTTTCTTGAGAACGGTTACGATGTGAACAGTGCTGAACCAGGCGATTTTGGCTCATCACTACTGCACATAGCCATCCGTTATGGCCAGATGGATATCTTTGACTATCTCATCGCTAATGGTGCCAATATCGATTTTATCGACAAGGTAGGCTGGACACCACTTATGGAGTGTATCATCGATGCCAAACCGGAGTTCGCACAGCCACTTATAACTAAAGGTGCAGACCAAAGCATCGCCAACCAACGCGGCGCAACAGCCAAAGCACTGGCTATGAAGTTCGGACAGCACGCTATCGCACAGATGCTCAACTAGACACACCTTTTTCCCCGCACTTCCAAGCTGTTCTCGACAGTACCGGGAGTCGGACCTCCGCGCAATCAAAGTATATAGATCAGGTCTTATAAAAAGATCTTATTAGATACCAGTAGGAGAGATCATGACCGAATTCCCTTTTTTTGACCAACTACCATCCAATGTCCGCAACGACCTGCTTGCCAATGCCAAAAAGATGACCATACCCAAAGGCATGGAACTATTTGGTCAGGGTGACAACTGTAGTGAGATCCTCTTTTTGACTGAAGGCTCTGTCCGTGTCTACCGCCTACATGAGTCCGGTCAGGAGATAACACTCTATTTCCTTGAGCCTCTGGAGCAGTGTAATGTGAACCTCAACAGTGCGTTTACCAACACACCGGCTATCGGGACCGCTGTCTGCGAGACGGAGATCACCGGCTTTATGCTTCCGGCTTCTGTCGTCAAGCATCTCTATACGACAGAGCCTGCCTATCAGCAGTTTGTCTTCGATCTCTTTTCCAGACGGCTCGAAGGACTTGCCGGACTTATCGAGGATGTCCGTTTTGAGAAGCTGGACCACCGCCTGATGAACTGGTTGAAGGAGCAAGAGGAGAACCCTGCCCTTATCACACATGAGAAACTCGCTTCACATCTGGGGACCTCTCGCGAAGTCATCAGTCGACTGCTCAAAGAGTTTGAGCATAATGGTATCGTCAAACTGCATCGGGGAAAGATCGAGATACTCTGATGCTACAAAAAGCAGCATTGAGCATCACCCTACTCCTGCTGATGATACTTACCTTTGGGACACAGCTCGATGATAAGACCCAACAGGTCCATGAAGACTCTTTTGAACGTGCCATCGGTGCTTTTGCCATAGCCAAAGGGCTTAATGCTGTGATCTCTCTGATCCAGGGTACAGAGCTCAATGCTTCACCTGCAGGCATCGGTGTCACCATCAGCGTCGGACAGATCCTCGACCCTATGAACGACATCATAGAGCGCTTCTCCTGGGTCATGCTTGTCGCCTCTGTCTCTTTGGGTATAGTAAAACTGCTACTGAGTCTGGGTGATCTTCTCTATCTGCAACTCACACTTGTCACGCTCATCACACTGCTGCTTGTCACCCTTTGGTATAAGCCACTACAGAACACTCTGACATCGACTATCATCCTACGTCTTGCTATCGTTGTGTTCGTCTTGCGTTTTGGTGCCCTCCTTTTTGTCAATACCCAGGCCATGGTCTACAGCACATTGATGCAACCTCAATATGAGAGTGCCACACAGACACTGATGCTGACACAGAAAGAGCTCGAAGATATCGCCACACAAAACGATACGACGATGATAGAGCAGAGCAGCTGGCTTGACTCGCTTCAAAGCTCCTATGACGATGCAAAGCGCTTTATCAATATCAAAGAGCAGCTACGCTCCCTTCAAACACTATTTGATGATGCGCAAAAAGAGATCATCACCCTTATCGCTATCTTTGTCGTCTTGACCATACTCCTGCCCCTTCTTTTCATCTGGATGACATTTGCCATGATAAGATGGGCGTTCACAGGAAAAGTGGAGCTACAGAACTCACTGCTCTGAGCTTTTCCTTATAGTATATAAGGAGCAGCTCCCCTCATTCCAGCATATCCTATTTTTAAGAGAGAGTCATCCCTCTATTTAAGATGATAGGTATGTAGGACTTACCTGATGAGAGTACTTAATAAAGCAATAGGCATCTAGTATCAGTATTTATTATCTTAATTATTTATTAATCAAATATACATAATACTTTATCATTATAATTGTAATAAGTATATATGATAGAATACGGCCAGATTTAAAAAATAAAAGGAAATCAAAATGAAATACTTTATTACACTATTACTTATACTAGCAACTATCACAGGACTTCAGGCTAAAGAGGTCGCTCTAGAAGACACTAATATCAATAACAACGAACTATGTGAGATCTTTACCGGAAAGGTCGAAGATTATTCAAAGTACACAAGCCATGATGAGTTCAAAGGAAGATCACTTCACTATTTCGAGACACGTCAAAAAGAGCACTGCGAAAAATAGTCCAGTATACGTAAGAGGTTTACTAAAAATAGCCTCTTGCTTTCATATCTACTCTTCTACCCTCACTATTTAAAAGAATCTCAGAAAATTATCTAAATCCATAATAAATATTATAATAATTATATAATTTTCTGATACAATGACTCATATCAAAACAAAAAGGAATATTATGAAATATCTGATCACACTATTTATAACATTGACTATCTTCTCAAACCTACAGGCCAAAGAGGTCGCTATTGGTAATACTGATATCAAAGATACTGAGCTTTGTGAGATCTTTACCGATAAAGTCCATGCTTATGCTGATGCCAATGATGGAAAAGCAAGTTCTATCAAGACACTTCAGTACTTTAAAACAAGACAACAGGCACACTGCAAGTAATAAGCACCAGCTTATAGATCGGGACTTCGCTCCCGAGCATCACTTTACTACGACATCCCCTCCATCTTTCTTTGATCTAAGTCCTCTCTCAAGATAGCAAGTGCTACAATACATCCAATCAACACGAAGGAACATAGATGAGATACACACTTTCGATCCTAACAGCGCTATTACTACTGGGTTGCGGTGATACCCCGCAAAAGAGCAGTGCTGAGCCAGAGAGCTCACCACCCATCCAAGAGACAATGACACAAAAGACTGTAGCTCCAGCCCTTGTCAAGCATGAGAAAGCTGTAGAGGAAGTGAGCAAAGCGGAAGAAGATGTCACTCAGAAGGCTGAAGAGGTCCAAGCTGTTGCGACAGCAGCTGTCGATGGTGCCACACTCTTTCAAAAGTGTACGTCATGTCATGGCCAAAAAGCAGAAAAAGTAGCACTTGGAAAATCAGAGGTCATCGCCGGATGGGATGTCAGTAGACTCAGTTCAGCGATGCATGGTTATAAAGATGGAAGTTATGGCGGTGCGATGAAGGCACTGATGCAAGGTCAGGTCAAAAGCCTGAGTGAGCAGGAGATCGAAGCACTATCAGAGTACATCAGCAGTCTCTGAGAAAGAAGGATCACTCTTTCACGCAGTAGGCAGTCCGAACTTCTGCGTGACCAACTCTCCCTCCTCATTAAAAAAGAGATAGTAAAGATAGTCTTTTTTCACACTCAATCCTACCAGATACCGTAATGCCAGATTTGCCTGTAGTGAAGCGATATGCATGACAATAGGCGCAGCAATACCTGCGGGTGTCTTTTGCGTGATCTTAAAGACATCATTGAATGACGCCTTATCAAAAAAGCAGACCTGACCATTAAATGCCTCTACAGAGCCATAGACCCAAGGTGTATCGACTGAACGGGCATACTCATCGATCTTGCTACGGGTAGGCAAGTTATCGGTAGCATCGATAAGTAAGTCGACCTCTATCCCTTTGATAGAAAAAGTCTCAAAATCACACTCATGTGCGACCACATCGACATAAGGGCACCTTTCTCTCATCGTCTGAGCAGCTATAGTCGCTTTGTTCTTGCCTTCATCACCCACTTTAAAAGCGATCTGACGATGGATGTTATGTACACTCACCTCATCAAAATCTATGATATGTATCTCTCCGATACCGGAAGCGCCTAAGGCGTATGAGAGAGAGGAGCCAAGTCCACCGCTGCCGATGATCGCGATCTTTTTATCTTGTAAAGAGCGCTGAGTCTCTTCACCCCAAAGCTGCACCTGACGGTGAAAATATTGCATCATGCTTATACCCCTGCGTATTGTTGAGAGAAGTGTAGCATATTCGTCATGATCA
>JAUWRZ010000052.1 GCA_030610325.1 Sulfurimonadaceae bacterium
CAACAGGACGAGCTGACATAGTCTTATAGATGTTGTATGCGAACATAAAGAAACCTATAAGGTAAAGAAGTCCACCGACTGCACGGATAGTGTAGTAGGGATGAAGGACAGTGACAGTATCGATGAACGAGTAAGCCAGGTTACCGAACTCATCGTGTGCACGCCACATCATACCCTGAGTGATACCTGCGATCCACATAGATGTGAAATACAGTACGACACCCAGTGTCTGGATCCAGAACTGTGTAGTCATCAACGCTTTAGAGTAAAGCTCACGTTTGAACACACGTGGAGCCATATGGAAAAGTGCTGCCATGATCATGAAACCGACCCAACCAAGGACACCATCATGTACGTGACCGACGATCCAGTCTGTAAAGTGTGCCAATGCATTGACTGATTTGATAGCCTGGATAGGACCTTCAAGTGTCGAGAACATATAGAAAGTAGAAGCCAGTACCATGAACTTGATCAATGGAGATGAAGCGACCTGCTGCCACTCACCCTTCATAGTCAGAAGCATATTGATCGCAGAACCCCATGAAGGAAGGATCAGGACAATAGAGAAGACAGAACCCATTGTCTGCATCCAGTCAGGGACAGTAGAGAAGAGAAGGTGGTGTCCACCAGCCCACAGATATACGAACATCAAGCCCCAGAAAGAGAGCAGTGATAGTTTATATGAGTAGACAGCCTGACCAGACTCTTTTGGCAAGAAGTAGTAGATCATTGCGACGATAGGCACTGTGAAGCCGAATGCGACCGCGTTATGACCATACCACCACTGTACCAGTGCATCATTCGTACCGGAGTACATCGAGACTGAGTGATACCATGCACCGATTCCGCCCGAAGCGAAGTAAGTCGGTACTTCCATGTTATTAAACAGGTAAAGCATAGCTATACCGAGGAAAGTAGCGATGTAGTACCAGATAGAGATATAGAGAGATTGCTCACGGCGGATACCGATAAGACCGAAGATACTAATACCCCATAGTACCCACACGATGACAATAGCGATATCTATTGGCCACTCAAACTCAGCATACTCTTTTGATGTCGTAATACCCATGAAAAGTGATATTACTGCGGCAGCAACACCGATGAGATACAACCAAAAGTGTAGTTTACCGATAAACATCAAGAAACTTGATTCTGCCATCGATACTTTGAGGACACGTTGTCCCACATAGTACCAAGTCGCAAAAACACCACTTAACGTAAAACCAAAAATTACTGCATCTGTATGCAGTGGACGAAGACGACTAAAGTTTGTGTACTCCGCTAACCCTTCACCTAACATCAGGTTAATGCTTGGGAAAGCAAGTTCAAAAGCTAAGATCACACCGATGAGCATGCCGACGATCCCTAAAATGATCGTTGAGAACATGAACAACTTTGCAACCGAATAGTCGTACTCTAATGGACGATTTTCCATATACAGCCTCCTTAAGATTCAAAGCATAAAAGCCTATGATTAACATTTCTGTAACAATCATAAGCTATTAGACACGATATATTAGCAATCAGAGTGTGTTAAAAAGCTTAAATATGAAAAATTTCCTGAGGTATATAGCCAGATGGTAACTATTTAAGAAGATCTTAATGTTCATGAGTAGTATTGAAACATCTTATTTTACTGTACGTAATAAAGAGTGTTTTTTCCTCCTCTGAGAAGGAGGACCGGTGAGTGTTTTTAACTGTATCTCAGCGTTTGATCAGACGTAAGAACTCACCAAATATATAACGGCTCTCTTTGGGTCCCGGACTTGATTCAGGGTGATGCTGTACAGAGAAGATGGGAGCATCATCGTACTTCAATCCTTCGATGGTGTCATCAAAGAGATTAGTATGCGTCACTTCAGCGATCGCTGTGATCCCGTCAGGGACATTGTAGTTATGGTTCTGGGCCGTGATCTCCACCATGCCAGTCGCTTTGTTCTTTACCGGATGGTTTCCGCCATGATGGCCATACTTGAGCTTGAATGTATCATAACCATGTGATATCGAGAGCAGTTGGTGACCCAGACAGATGCCGAACATCGGTACTTTTTCCGCAATCAGTATCTTGATCTGCTCCTGCTCAGCTTTAAGTACCAGTGGGTCTCCCGGACCATTTGACAAGAAGACACCGTCGATCTCACCGGCTTTATAACGTCTACTCAGATCATCTGCACTAAAAGTGTTTGGTACAAGCTCTACTTCAATACCGGCCTGAGTGATCTCGTTGAGGATATTTCGCTTTACACCAAAATCGATCGCAACGATCTTCGCTTCTACAGCAGGTGGCACATTGTAAGAGAACTCCTGTGGGTCATAGACCCCGCTCGGATGGATATAGGCCTCTTTGGTACTGACCTCATCGATATAGTTCACCTCTTCAATACGTGGTGAGTCCTCAAGGATCTTTTTGAGTTCTTCTTTCTCACTGATCTCAGTAGATGCGACCATCATCATCGAGCCCTCTGCACGCACTGTCTTAGTGAGGTAACGGGTATCTATATCGCAGATACCCATGACCCCTTGCTCTTTGAGAAAGTCTGAGAGTGATCCCTCTGCACGAAAACTGGAGTAACGCTTCTGATACTTACGGACGATCATCCCTTTGGCATGGGCATTACGACTCTCCATATCCTCACTGTTGACACCGACGTTGCCTATCTCAGGCATCGTAAAAGTGACGAACTGTCCGGCATAAGAGGGATCAGACATGATCTCCTGATAACCGCTCATCGATGTGTTAAAGACTATCTCACCAGTGAGTGTCGTCTGCGCACCAAAACTCGAGGCCTCCAGTAAGGTCCCGTTCTCAAGATATATCCACGCTTTTTGCATCATGCCATCCCTCTTTTTTGCAACTCTTCAAGATAGTGCTTCTCGAAAAGGATCTCATACTCATCAGTACCCGGAATAAGCTGACGCTTGTAAGAGCGCAACTTCTCGATCACTGCACCTTCGATCTCACCCGTATCGGCGATAAAGCTTGTGATAGCGTCATAGATGATGTTCTTAATGCGGTTCTCATTGACATCATAATGGATAAGGTCCTCTTCATAGAGTCCATCGAGAATAGTGTGTGCCACATCAGAGAAACGCTCTTCATAAGAGAGTATGACTCCAAACTCCTCTGCGAGCTTCTTCTTTATCATAAAGAAGAGCTGACGTTCGTCTGCGAGGTAGAAGTCGATCTGCTCTTCGTTCTCATCGACTATCTCATGTACACGCTCTTCAAGTTCCATCTCTTTTTTGATGTTCTCAACAAGATGTCTTTCAGCTTCATGTGCCACTGCATCAAGTCCATGTGTCATCGTGATGACACCACTGCGGTTAAGGTCTACAGCGATCTTGTTCGCAATATGTTTTACATGCGTAAGAGTTAGTTTCATTAGAACACGCCTATCTGTACAAATTTTTTGTATTTTATCGCAGGGAAGGTAAATATCTGATTAGAGGTACTACATGGATATCAGTGGTGTCGCTACTTCTGCTCCTGTGTCAGAAAACGTGTGATCTTTGCGGCTTTGTCTGAACTCATCTTGCCCAGTATCTTACCCGTAGTCGCAGGTTTAAGTGCCGCCAGTATCTTTGATGCTTCTGCCGTCTCCATATCTGCGAGTATCTTTGCAGAAGCACTTGGTTTCATCTTGGAGTAAGTACGCGTGATCTTATCCATCTTTACCGCTGTGATCTCTTCAAGTAACTTTTGCTTCTTCTCAAGCATCTGCTCAATGCGGCTCTCTTTCTCGGTGACTTTCTGAAGCTTCAGCTCCACTTCCGCTTCACGCTCACTCACACGTCTTGCTTTTTTGTCCAACAGGTCATCCGTGGCTGTCTTGAGTGCATCAAGCGCCTGTTTCTGCTCATCGATACGTTCAAGCTCCAAGATAAGCTCACCCTTGCGCTCTTCAAATATCTTCGTACACTCAAACAGCTTCTCACTGGTCTGGAAAGCAAAGAGCGGAACAGTAAAAAGCAGTACCAAAAGCGATCTTCTCATCTATTTCTCCGTTTAAAACCATAAGTCTGTATCGCTATCTCATCAAGTTCGTTAGCTACTGCCCGCTTCTGCTCTTTGAGGATCTTCTTCACCTGCTCGGCATCAAGATACTTGAACTTCTCATACTCTATGACAGAGGCTTTCAGCAACTCTCTTGCCTTTTCAGCCTGCACACGCGCATATTGAAGCCAATGGCGTCTGTCATCGATGATGGTGCGTTGTGCAGTCAGTTTCATCCGTGCCTGCAGAAGCTGTGCTGCGAGACCCGAATCAGGTATATCAGTCGTGTTGAGTTCTGTATAAGCGAGTTCCAAAGCATGTTCAGCATTATGAATAGACTCATTAGCTGCTTGAAGGTCCTGTTCACATCTATCCATATCGTTCTTCTTTACTCTGACAAGAGGGGTAAAGCGTGTTCTCATGGGGTGATCCTGGCTTTAAAAGAGGAAAAGGGAGAGAGGGCCGAGGGAAGTGATCTATCTTCTCTTGATCTCTTCAAAATCTCCCCCTGCTATGGTCTTTATAGTAAGATAGTATCGTTTCTATCTGGTGATGTCGATATCATACCGATCTTTGTCTGAGTCATCTCTTCGATTGCTTGAAGGTAACTTTTGGCTGTCTCGGGAAGGTCTTCGAACCTTCTGACACCTTCTGTCTTATCCCATCCCGGGAAGCTTTTATAGATAGGCTTTGCATGCTCGAGGTCAAGTGGCATATAGTCTATTTGCTCTCCATCTACCTCATAAGCCACACACACTTTTACCTCATCAAAACCATCCAGGACATCGAGTTTCATGACGGAGAGCTGATCACATCCGTTGATACGGCTTGCAAAACGGCAGGCTACTGCGTCAAACCAACCACAACGACGCGGACGACCGGTAGTCGTACCAAACTCATGCCCCTGCTTACGAAGACGATCGCCCTCATCACCGAAATCCTCTGTCGGAAAAGGTCCATTACCGACACGGGTACAGTACGCCTTGACGATGCCTGTCACGTTCCCGATATCTTTAGGACTGACACCCAGACCGGTACAGGCACCTGCCGAGATAGTCGAAGAGCTGGTCACATAAGGGTAAGTACCATGGTCGATGTCCAGAAGCGTGCCCTGTGCACCCTCTAACAAAAGTCGCTTCTCATCATCAAGCAGTTTCCATGCCATCTGTGTCGTATTGGCAAGAAAAGGGATCAACTTCTGTGCATACTCAGACAGCTCTGCTCTGACCTCCACTTCAACTGGACGTTCGATCTCAAGCGCGTTCAAGATCGGTGCGTTCTGCTCAAAGTACTCCATAATACGAGTCGTAAGGGTATCGACATCTCTGAGTTCACCGATCCTGAAACCACCCCGTGCGATCTTCTCAGAATACGCCGGCCCGATCCCGCGACCTGTAGTACCGATAGCCTTCTTACCGCGTATACGCTCTCGGGCCTGATCGATCAGGATATGAAAGTTCAAGATCATATGTGCTGACTCACTGACGAACAGGCGTCCAAGTAAGTCATCGAACTGCTTCATCTCTTTTATCAGTGCCTCTGGCGAGACGACTACACCGTTACCTATGATGTTTATCGCATTCGGGTTCAAGACACCTGAGGGGATAAGGTGAAGGGCGTGGGTCTTGCCATCGACGACGATCGTATGACCGGCGTTATGGCCACCTTGGTAACGTGCTACCGCGTCATATTTCTGAGCCATTAGATCGACTATTTTACCTTTACCTTCGTCTCCCCACTGGATACCGACGATCAGATCTGCTTTCATATTTTCTTCCCTGTGTGAATATTTATTTTTCTAGTCTCTCTATCAATGTATCAGTATAGATCGCAAAACCTACCGATGAGACCTCATCGTTCTTGTAGCGTCCGCCACGTGCATAGACCTCATTACCCTCGATCATACGAAAGAAGAGCTCGTCATAATAGAGCATCTTCGCATAGTAGAGTGGAGCAAGTACCGTGTTCTCATAAGAGAGCTCTGCACTTAACTCTTTCATCTTCTGCAGTTCTGTCTTTATAGCATCAGGTACCATCTCCATCACCTCATCGATCTGCGACTCATGCTGAAGGTAGACCAGACGATCGAGCCAGTCGATCTTCAAAGAGAGAAACTTCTCTATGTTGATGTGGCGAAAATCATCCAGACTCAGATCCAGCGTCTCTGCCAGGATCTTCGGGATGTTTATATTACTGATCTGAAGCAGTGGCGAGAGACCCAGCTCTGCAACAATCGTGATCGCCTGATCGAGGACATTGGCGACATTAGACTCACCGATGTACTCTGCACCGACCTGATACTGCTCTACTGAGGGGTAGCGATAGACGGGCTGGATATAGAACCACTTCTTATGTACCGTGTTCCGTCCCAGTCGTTTATCGATGATACGGACTACATCAATGGTCGAATCAGCCCGTAGGCTTACCTGGTAGTTCTTCGCGTCATTGACCCGGATCAGCTCCCGCTCATCAGAGATGCTCTGATGCTGATGATAAGAGAAGAGCGGCGTCACGATCTCCTCAAATCCGTTCTCATGGAGGATATTACTGGCTACGCCTTCTATCTCACGCTTTTTTCTGGCTGCACTGCCAAAGTAGAGTCGGCTTCCTGTTGGGATCTCGTGTTCAAAAATCATAGTCCGAAAAATACCTCATTAAATATTTTGGTGGCTGTAGCGTCATAGTCACGACGGCCAAGTCTGTGCAGTGCCAGTTCGACACTGTTTACTACCCATGCAGACTCATACGCTTCTATCAGTCCCATCTGGTTGATACGGAAGATCTTCCCTTTAAGATGGTCCTGACCGCCTGCGACATTGACACCGAACTCTGTCTTAAGCATCGTCCGTATCTCAGATGCGTTCACATCATCGATCGTGGTCATACTCATCGCAGGAGCATTAGGATAGATATGCAGACCAATCGCTTTTAGTGCCTCTCGTGTAGCTTTTGCACGTTTTTCTGTAACGGTATAAAGGGCATCAAGGCCACCCTTTTCGATCTCGTTCAAGACCGCTTCAAGACCGATGATAAGTGTCGTAGCAGCCGTATAAGCCGTTGTGTTCTTACGTTGCTGTTTGATCTCGGAAGCGAGATTGAGGTAGTAGCCTTTGCCGCTGCCTATCTTCGCTATTGCCGCGTTGCTCAAGCCAAGGATCGCCAGACCCGGAGGCAGCATCAACGCTTTCTGGCTCCCCGCTATGAGACAGTCTATGTTCGTGACATCGATCGGCTCCACACCGACAGCTGTGATGCCATCAGCTATGATCATGATGTCCGGTCGTATAGCTTTGGCAGCTGCCGCTATCGCCTCGACCGGATGTCGTAGTCCTCCGGCAGACTCAGAGACCTGGATGGCTATGGCATCGATATCAGTGTCAGCATTGAGCGCTGCTTCGATATCTTCTACCTTTGCAGGTGTGTCCCACTCATACTTGAGTTCGACATTGGCGATACCATGAGAGACAGCTATCTTACCAAAACGCTCACCGAACTTTCCGGCATTGACACTCAAGAGCTTTCTGGCTGTCAGATTTGTCACGGCCGCTTCCATCGCACCGGTACCTGATGAGCTCAGCATGACCACTTCATCCGTCTTAAAGAGTCTGAAAAGCAGTGCTCTTGTACGCTCAAATATCGCTTCAAACTCCGGAGTGCGGTGGTGGATAGTCACATCCGCCATCGCTTTACGGATATTCTCAGATACCGGGGTCGGACCGGGAGTAAAAAGCAGCATCGATTTTCCTTAGACTTTTTTATGTTTATGAGTCAGATACAGCGATATCACTCACAGGTATGCTCGTATTCAAAGCCGCGTATTGTATCCAAAGCTCATTTATAATAGCATTAACCCCCGATGAAGCGATCTTCTGCACCAATTATCTACCCATATGACACACCAAAATATCCTTCGATGCTCTATACCCCTTCGACAAATATCACAAGAGAGTCACATCTCTTCTATTTCGTTGATCTCTATGATATGTACAGGGTTTAATGTTACAATTCCAGAAAGTCTTACGAAAGTTCCCAACCATGACTATATACGATTCCATCATACTCGGTATTGTCGAAGGTATCACCGAGTACCTTCCTGTCTCTTCGACTGCACATCTCTTCCTCACAGGACAACTGTTAGGACTTGAGCAGAACGATTTCACTACCGCCTATGAGATCATCATCCAGATGGCACCGATATTCTCTGTCATGCTCATCTACTGGGAACGACTCTTTCAGAGCAAAGAGCTCTGGGTGAAGCTTATCATCGCGTTTATCCCCACCGGTGCCGTCGGTTTTCTCTTTCATGACTATATCGAGGCGATGTTCTCTGCCAACTCGACAATAGCACTGATGATAGTGACCGGTGTCGCCTTCTTACTTATAGAGTACTTCTACCGGGAGAAGGATCATCACGCCTCTGACCTTGAGGATGTCACGATCAAACAGTCGATCTACATCGGACTCTTTCAGGTGCTAGCCCTTGTACCGGGCGTCTCACGCTCAGGCTCGACTATCCTGGGTGCGATGCTCGTAGGCCTGAAACGTGATGTAGCGATGAACTTCTCGTTCCTGCTGGCGATCCCGACTATGGGTGCAGCTTCAGGTTATATGCTCCTAAAAGAGTACAGCAACCTCTCTATGGAGCATTTCTGGCTGCTTGCTGTCGGTTTCATCGTCTCTTTTCTGGTTGGTTGGGTCGCAGTCAAAGCATTTTTAGCCATCGTATCCCGCTATAGCTTTACACCATTCGGAATATACCTTATCGCTTCAGGACTCCTATTTGGTATTTTCGGAGTAAATCTGGATTAGAGTCCCAAGCCAGACGCCTTACTCTCTATCTGTGCTCACGCTGTTTTTTGATGTTTGCTATAAGTAGACTGGCCAAAGAGAGTGCTTTAGAGCGGTGAGAGAGTGCTGATTTGATATCTGCATCGAGTTCACCAAGTGTCTTCTCGTATCCTTCAGGGATAAACATCGGGTCATAACCAAAACCTTTGTCTCCTCTGGTCTCGACGATGACATGACCATACATCCAGCCGTGAACAGTCTGCTCACCCTCGTTCGAGATAATAGCGATGGCTGCTGTATAGTGGGCGTCAGACTCACTTACACCTTCAGCTTTGACTGCCTCGATAAGTGCATAGAGGTTATCTTTATCGGTGACACCCACTCCCGCGTAACGGGCACTGTAGATTCCCGGAGCCCCATCCAGGACATCAACGCTGATACCACTGTCGTCCGCGAGCACGATCGCTTCCTCGTCATCCAATGCCTTAAAGACAGCCCTTGCTTTGATAAGTGCATTACCTTTAAAAGTGTCTGCATCTTCGATGATCTCAAACGCATCCATCAGTTCACTATAGGCAACTACTTCAAACTCGCTGCACATCGCTTTGATCTCACGGACTTTTCCCTGGTTAGACGTCGCCAATACCAATCTCATCATACTTTCCTTACTGCAATCTTTACTCAGCTAAAGTTCCATGGTCTTAATATCTATGACCACTGTGGAGTATTATAATTGCGCAATTTTATCCAAGAGCACCTAAAATGTATAGG